>JACQAU010000050.1 GCA_016194835.1 Deltaproteobacteria bacterium | reverse complement strand
GCTAGTACGTTGATAACTTACAGGGGTATTTCTGTGGTTTCGGCTAATGCTACATCTTTTAATTTATTTAAATCGAGTTTGCTTTCTTCCCTTTCTAAAAGTTCTATTTTAGATTTTGTCTCCGGATGTTTATCTGCAAAAAGTGTGCAACAATCCAATGTTGGTTGAATTGATGTTTCATACGTTCCCCATTTTTTAGACAGCTCTATAATTTCATCTTTATCAAAACTAATAAGAGGCCTTAGAAGTGGAAATAAAGATACAGCCTCTATGTTTACTAAATTTTCTATGGTTTGACTGGCTACTTGGCCTAGGCTTTCGCCAGTAATGAGCGCTTGAGCTTTGATTTTTTTAGCTAATTCAGAACTAATCCTGATCATCATTCTGCGGTAGAGAATGGTTCTAACTTTTACTGACGTATTTAACGCTATTTGTTCTTGCAGTTTTCCAAAGGGCACAATATAAAGTGACACCGATTCTGGCTGATACAAACTGATTATTTTAGCAAGTGCTTCGATTTTCTCTAATATCTCGTTTCCTATAAATGGTGCCCCATGAAAATGGATTAATGAAATTTTCGCTCCTCTTTTTGACATTTGTATGGCAGCAACTGGAGAGTCAATCCCACCAGATAAGAGACAGAGAAAATGACCACTTATGCCAACAGGAATTCCACCTAAACATTTGTGCTTTCGTGTCCATAAAAAAGTATTTTGATTTCTAATCTCCACACCTAAATTAAGGTCAGGTTTTTTTAGATTTACTTTTAATTGAGGAAAGTGCTTTAAAACTTCAGCTCCTAAAAGCGCGTCTAATTCGACTGAAGACTTTACTAGTGTTTTATCTGATCGACGCGTTGTAATACGAAAGGTTTTAGGTGGGACTGGGTCACTCATTATTGAAGTTAGTTCCTGTATGGTTATTTTTTTGATTTCTTCTAATTGAGTAGGCAAAACTAAAACTGGACTAAAACTTGAGAGACCAAAAACATACACAAGTGCATGTTCAAAATTTTGTTCTGTGTGAATTAAAATTCTACCTCTTTGTTTGGTTATCGAAAGTATAGTATTTGATTTGCAAATTTTTTGAATAGTTTTTTGTGTGTTATGTATTAATTGGTTTTCAAACCAATGCCTGTTGCCACCTTTGAGAGCAATTTCGTGATATCTTAAGAGGACAGCATGAGAAATCATAGATAAGTTATTGGTTTACCTCTCAATAGCCTAGACATTTGATTGAGAGTGCTTTCTATTGCATTTGTTAAGATATCGATTTCTTGAAGTGTATTTCTCATTGAAAAACTGATGCGAATTGCTTGTGATGTTTGATTTTCTGGTGATAATCCAATGGCTAGTAGGACTTCGTCTGATTCTTCCTTTTTTGATCCTGTCTGAACTTTCGATAAGTAGCTTTTTATTTTTTAATGATGCCAATAAATAATTTTGCAACGTTTGTGTGTGTCGTGTTATTTGATCTTGTTCTGATAAAGCTTTTTGTGATGCGATTTTGAAAGCAGAAATCAGGCCTGGATTTTGAGTGCCGGAACGAAAACCTTGTTCTTGGCCTCCTCCCCAAATGAGCGGTCTTAGCCCTGAATGAAGTAATTTTTCATTAAGCACAATTAGAGCGCCCAAGCCTTTTGGTCCTTCGATTTTATGTGCTGAAAGAGAAACTAAATCAACTTTTGAAGTAGTACGGGGTGTTTGTACTTTTCCAAAAGCTTGGACTGAATCTGTATGAAAAATAAGATTTGGGCATTTTGATTTTGCAATCCCAGCCAGTTCTTCAACGGGAAGTAAAGAACCAATTATGTTATTGACTTGATGGATACTTACTAAAAGAGTTTGTGGAGTTATGAGATCCATGAATTGTTCAAGTTTAATTTGGCCGTTTTTGTTAACCGGAATGCATTGAATATCTATTCCATAAGGACTTAAAGAGAATGCTGTCTGTTTTACGGATGGATGCTCAATAGAAGACACAAGAATTCTAGGTGGCAAGTTAAAAGTATTTTTTAAATGTTTTGACAAATAGTCTAAGCAAATTCCATACAGTGCCAGATTATTGGCCTCGCTACCACTGCCTGTAAATAAAATTTGCTCTGGTTGTGTATTAAATATATCTGCAAAGAATAACCTTGCTTCTTTGATTGCTGCGTTAGCCATGTTTCCAAAGCTGTGTTTTGACGAAGGATTGCCAAATTTTTTTACAGAAAATTCTTGAATTACTTCGAGCGCCTCAGCGCAGCATGGGGTGGTAGATGCATAGTCAAAAAATATATTCTTTTCCATATTTAGAAATCCCTGGTTTTATAGTTATCATGTTTATGAAGTCTATGTATAATATTTTAACAAAAATCTTTTATTGCTAACTCATTAGATTTTAAGGGAAATATAAGCTAGACTGTTAAGAAATTCTACAAAAATTAATACTTGTCAAAAAACATCCGATAAAAATATTAGTGAGGTAATGTGTATGATTAACTGGGAAGAACTAAAACATATTCATGTGATTAGAAAACTTGAAGAAATATTGGGCCAATGGTTTAGTACTGATGTTTTTTTTGTTGACGATAAGGGGCAAATTAAAAACTATGATCCAGCAGACAAAACGCGAATTTATAGAAATCCAATTTGTTCTTACCTTTTCGGCAGCGAGCCAGGCAAAGAACTGGTATTAAAAACCATAGCTAATTCTTACGAAAAAGCAGTTAAATCAGATAAAACACATTTTTTCTTAGAAGGACCGTTGGGGATAGAAAATATTTTGGTGTCTCGTATTATTGTGGAAAATGATTGTCTCGGCCATGTCTTTGCGTATTGTTTCGTTGATAAAGAAGTTTCGCAAGAACTAAAGCAGAAGGCCAAGGCTCATTTAGAGAATTTGAATATTTCAGCAGATGGTTTTTTTCAAAATGTTCACAAATTAAAAATTTTAACACCTGCAGAAAAAAAATATTTATTGGAACTCGTAGATTTGGTGGCCCAAGAGATTGTTACTTTTCATACTGAGATTTCTAAACGAGAAGAAAAAATCAATGCATTAAATACCCAACTTGGAATTCGTTACAGCTATCACTCCATGATTGGTAAGGCAAAACCAATGCAAGATCTTTATACAATGCTAGATAAACTTAAAAATTCAGAATCTACTGTTTTAATACAAGGTGAAAATGGAACCGGAAAAGAGTTAATTGCTAAAGCTATTCATTTCAATTCAAGCAGAAAAGATAATCAGTTTGTTACTGTCAACTGTTCTGCTTTTAACGAAAACTTATTGGATAGCGAACTTTTCGGACATGTAAAAGGGTCATTTACTGGAGCCATACGTGATAAGAAAGGACTTTTCGAAGTAGCAGACAAAGGGACTCTCTTGTTAGATGAAATAGGGGATATGTCGCCTTCTATGCAGGTGAAATTATTGCGTGTGATTCAAGAAGGAACATTGACTCCAGTAGGAGGAATAGATCAAAAGAGAGTAGATGTACGTGTAGTGGCTGCAACCAATAGAGACTTAAAAGAAATGGTTGAACAAGGGTATTTTAGAGAAGACCTGTATTACAGGGTAAACGTTATTAACTTATTTGTTCCGCCTTTAAGAAATAGAAAAGAAGATATTCCGTTGTTAGTGGAGCATTTTATTAAAAAGGGCTGTCATGAAAAAGGATTGCCTTTAAAAAATTTAGCCAAAAGAACGTTTGAGAGAATTTATGATTACCCATGGCCTGGTAATATTCGTGAATTAGAAAATGAAATTGAAAGACTAATTGTGCTCAGTGGTGCAGAAGAGAAAATTAACGCTGAGCAGCTCTCAAGTCGTATTCGTGAATTTGGTGAGCATGGCAAAATGCAAGGTGTTCGAGTGGCTGGCAAGTTGAAGGACGCTTTAGAGGAATTAGAAAAAACAATGATTCGAGAAGGTCTCAGGAGAACGGGTTATAACAAAAGCCGATTGGCTAAGGAATTGGGAATTTCTAGAGCAGGCCTTATTATGAAAGTAGAAAAATATGGCCTCGATAAGCGACGTCTGCCGAAGCTAACAAAAATGGCAGCGTAGTCTGTGCGCAGCGTTATTTAATGGTAACAGTAATAGTAACTGGGAACAGAAAACAGTTCAGTAACAGGAAACAGTCCTGTAAACTGTAACATGGAACAGGGAACAGTTCAGTAACAGAAAACTGTCCTGTAAACAGTAACAGTAACTGTTCACTGTTAACAGGCTAAGACAAATATGTATAAATTTATTTTTTTATTTTTACTTTTTACTGAGTCTAGTTATGCCGGGGTTCGTCCCTATTATGAGCTTGGTGGTGGAGTTTCGTTGATACGAAGTGCTTCACCTTTTTTTGGTGATAGTGCTCCTAAAAATTTGAACCTTGGTACTTCTATTATGTTTTCATTAGGTCTCGATTTTGGTTCTGAAGCTTCTTCTATGCGGTTTCATTTTGTTATTCAAGAACGGTTTAGTACCGGATCGGATGGTACAAATTTTTATTCTGTACACGGTCCTTATGGCTGCGTTCGTTTGGATGGAAAAAGAGTTTTTTTAACGGCTGGGGTTGCTCCAATTTTATGGCAAAGAATGGGAGTGGCAGCAGGGATAGATAGCTTTAATAAAGCCACCGGAACTGGTGTACTAGGCGAGTTGGGGTTCGGGTTTCCTATCACTCCTATTGTCACTTTCGAGCTTATTACTTCTGGAGATATAGTAATAAACGGTGGCACTATTAGTCCAAAACCTATAATCGGATTTTTATATGGGAGGAAGAACATTGTTTGAGCAAGAGCGTAAATTTTACGGTGAAGGCGGACCTGGAACATACGAAGGCTGGCGCTATCCGTATGGTTTTGATCTCAAAAATTAACACACTGTCTAATGTAAAATTAATTTGTTGACGAGGTGTGTTTTGGTGTATTCATTTAAGAATGACCTATCTTGAAAAATTAAACATATTAGCAGAAAAGGAAAAACAAGCAGAATTAGGTGGAGGAGAAGAAAGAATCGCAAAGCAGCATTCTGCTGGCAAACTTTCCGCAAGAGAAAGATTGGATCTTTTATTAGACCCAGGCAGTTTTGTCGAATTAGATAAGTTTGTCACACATCGTTGTATAGATTTTGGTATGCAAGAGCAAAAATACTTAGGTGATGGTGTTGTTACCGGGTATGGCAAAGTTTTTGGCAGAACGGTTTATGTTTTTTCTCAAGATTTTACAATTTTTGGAGGCAGTCTGGCTGGAGGTCATGCCTTAAAAATCTGTAAGGTTATGGATTTGGCTTTAAGAACTGGAACCCCATTGATTGGACTCAATGATTCAGGTGGAGCCAGAATTCAAGAGGGAGTAGAAAGTCTAGGTGGATATGCTGAGATTTTTTGGAGGAACGTTCAGGCCAGTGGTGTAATTCCGCAAATAAGTGTTGTCCTAGGTCCTTGTGCTGGTGGAGCGGTGTACAGTCCCGCAATTACTGATTTTATTTTTATGGCAGAAAATACGTCTTACATGTTTGTTACTGGTCCTGATGTGATTAAAACCGTAACACACGAAGAGGTTAGTAAGGAGGCACTTGGTGGGGCTGATACACATCCAGTACAAGACCCAATAGATAGAAAATGTTTAGAAATTGCAAAAATTTTGCCCACGCAGTCCAATCAGCCCTATGATATGAGGAAAATAATTGCTGATGTAGTGGATCAGTCTGAATTTTTAGAAGTTCACTCGCATTATGCACAAAATATTGTGGTAGGCTTTGCGCGCCTAGGTGGTCAAACAGTGGGAGTAGTCGGAAATCAGCCCTCTTGCTTGGCGGGCTGCTTGGATATTGCAGCTTCTCTAAAGGGAGCACGTTTTGTGCGTTTTTGTGATGCATTTCAGATTCCACTTGTTACTTTTGTAGATGTGCCAGGATTTTTACCAGGTACTGCCCAAGAGTATGGCGGAATTATCAAACACGGGGCCAAGCTGCTTTATGCGTATGCTGAGGCTACAGTTCCAAAACTTGCTGTGATTACCAGAAAAGCTTATGGCGGTGCGTACGATGTTATGAGCTCAAAACACATTCGTGCAGACTTTAACTTCGCATATCCTACAGCAGAAATTGCTGTTATGGGCTCCGAAGGGGCTATTAATATTTTATATAGGAATGAAATTGCGCGAGCTGAAAAAGAAAAGAAAGGGGCAGAAGTTCGCGATCGTCTAGCTGAGGAGTATAAAGCCACTTTTGCTAATCCATATAAGGCTGCAGAACTGGGCTATATAGACGAAGTTATTGTGCCTGAGCAAACTAGAGAATTATTGATTCAGTGTCTACGGCTTCTCAAAGGTAAAAGAGAACGAGTGCCCTCTAGAAAACATGGCAATATTCCACTATAGTGCTAACTGATTATGAAACCAAATAGACCAACTGTTTTGATCGCAAATCGCGGTGAAATTGCTATTCGTATAGCTAGAACTTGTAAATTACTCGGTTTCCCTACTGTTGCGGTTTATTCTGAAGCAGATCAGAGTTCAGAACATGTATTCATGTGTGATCAAGCCTATTGTTTAGGTGGCATATTGCCTAAGGATAGTTATTTAAATATTTCTAGTATTTTAGATATTGCAAAAAAATCAAAAGCTAAACTGATTCATCCTGGATATGGTTTTTTAAGTGAACGTGCGGATTTTATTGAGGCTTGTCAGAAAGCAAATTTAATTTTTATCGGTCCCAGTGCAAAGTGTGTGGCGCTTATGGGCAATAAGGTTGCTGCCCGTATGGCGATGGATCAATTAAAGATTGCCCGTGTCCCAGGCAGTCACGGAACATTAAGTGGCGTAAAAGAAGCTAAACTACTTGCGAAAGAAATCGGATATCCCGTATTACTGAAAGCAAAAGCAGGTGGTGGAGGCAAAGGGATGAGGCAGGTTGAAAGCGAAAAATTTCTTGAGTCATCTTTTGAAGCAGCCTCGAGAGAAGCAGAAAAGTCTTTTGGTGATAGTGATTTGTATTTAGAAAAACTTATTTTATCCCCACATCATGTAGAAGTTCAGGTTTTTGGAGATGGCAAAGGTGGTGGTATCCATTTGGGCGAACGTGAGTGCTCAATCCAACGAAGGCATCAAAAAATTTTAGAAGAAACACCATCTCCGGTTTTAGAGCTTTTTCCAAAAACACGTGAGAAATTATTTGAAGCAGCATTGAAAATTATAAAAAATATTAAATACCAAAGTGCTGGAACGTTAGAATTTATTGTTGATGAAAAGGGAAATTTTTATTTTTTAGAAATGAACACTAGGCTTCAGGTAGAGCATCCTGTGACAGAGTGGGTGACTGGAGTGGATTTGGTCGAATGGCAACTTTTACAAGCAATAGGAGAGTTACAATTGCCCGAAATACCTCCGAGGACTGGACATAGTATCGAAGTCAGACTTTATGCTGAAGATCCGGAGAGTTTTTTGCCAGCACCAGGTAGTATTGGATTTATCGAATTTGCTAGCGGTCCATTTGTTAGGGTGGATAGTGCATTTAAAAGTCCAACAGAAGTAAGTATGTACTATGATCCGATGATTGCAAAAATTTCTGTTTGGGGTGCAACACGCGAAAAAGCTTTAGCCAGACTGCGGGTTTCACTTGATGAAATAAGAGTTGAACCTCTGAAGAATTCACAAGGACATAAGATAGGGTCATTAAAAACAAATTTATTTCTTTTACAAAAGCTGGTACGCAATAAAAAAGTTTTGAAAGGAGATACTCCAACAGATCTTATTGCCAAGGAGCCAGAGTTAAAACAGATTTTTACTAAGGATGTTACATTAGAGGCCGCGCTAGCTGTTTCACTCTATCAATTAATCGAAGAAAATGTCTCTTTACATGAAGGCACAGTCAATCTGGCAACTGAAATTTATTGGACTAAACAGTCAAAAACAGAGGGGCTGCGTTCATGAGTGCACTAAAAGGGCAGGTAGGTGCTTGGCATTTTGATTTTGCAAAATTACCAATAGGTTTACATGGAATAGTGCAAGTAAAAGTAAATGAGAAAGATCAATTGATGGTTGAGTGGTTTAAAGACGCTCAAGGAATTTCTATTAAGACAGAGCACGGAGTTTTTAGCTTTGATCTTTTAGGAGAGGTTTCAGAGGAGGGACTGGTTCATTATCAGGTGAAACAGCGCGGCAGTTCTGAAGTATTTAGTTCGTTGCATTTTTTGATATCTGGCGCAGAACTTTTTGAATCACAAAATACTAAATTAAAGCATGGGATCAAAATAAAAGCTCAAATGCCTGGAAAGGTATTAAAAATATTAATTAAAGAAGGCCAAACAATCACAGAAGGCGAGCCTATGATTGTTATCGAAGCCATGAAAATGGAAAATCAAGTATCTTCTGTACACAATGGGAAAGTAAAAAAGATTTTTATTGAGCAAGGACAAGCAGTTGAAACAGGTGAGGCTTTGATTTTATTGGAGTAAAGATATGAGTAAAGATATAATAATACAAACTCGTTCTGGTATTCCACTAAAGGCAATTTATCTGCAAGAAGATATACAAGAAGATTTAGATGCTAAAGAATATATAAAAAATTTAGGAGCTCCTGGTAAGTATCCTTTTACGCGTGGAATTATGCCAGACATGTATCGCAGCAAGCTTTGGACAATGCGGCAGTATGCTGGATTTGGGACGGCAGAGGAGTCAAATCAGCGATATCGATATTTGCTTGCACATGGGACAACTGGTTTGTCTGTTGCATTTGATTTACCCACACAATTGGGATTAGATCCTGATCATGCACGTTCAAAAGGGGAGGTCGGAAAAGTTGGGGTTTCTATATCATCTATTGAGGATATGAAAGAGTTATTGCATGAGATTGATTTATCTAAGATTTCTACTTCGATGACTATTAATGCGACATCTAATATTTTATTTGCATTTTATGTGGCTTTAGCAAAAGAGAAAAATTTACCGTTAAATGAACTTAGGGGCACTGTCCAAAACGATGTTCTGAAAGAATACGTGGCTAGGGGAAATTATATTTTTCCACCAGAAGGAACTTTGAGATTAGCTACAGATTTGATTGCTTGGTCCGCACAAAACACACCTAAGTGGAATCCAATAAGTATTTCTGGATATCATATTAGGGAAGCTGGATCTACTGCCGTACAAGAGCTAGCCTTTACTTTTGCAAATGCTATAGCATATCTCGATGCTACACTTAAGAAGGGTTTGGATATTGATTGTTTTGCCAGTCAGTTGTCATTTTTCTTTAATGTTCATAGCGATTTTTTCGAAGAAACCGCAAAGTTTCGTGCAGCAAGAAGAATATGGGCTAAAATCACAAAAGAGCAATATGGCGCTAAGAATCCAAAAAGCTCAGCATTAAGGTTTCATGCACAAACAGCAGGTTCTACACTTACTGCTCAACAAACTGAGAACAATGTTGTTCGAGTTACTTTACAGGCATTGTCGGCTGTTTTAGGTGGGGTGCAGTCATTGCATACCAATAGCCAGGATGAGGCTTTAGGGCTTCCCACTGAAGAATCTGTTCGTTTAGCTTTAAGAACTCAGCAAATTATTGCTTTTGAGTCACAAGTTACAAACGCGGTTGATCCATTGGGTGGGAGTTGGTTTATTGAGCATTTAACAAATGAAATTGAGCGCAGGACTTGGATTTATTTAGAGGATATTAAAAACAGAGGTGGAATGATTAAGTGTATTGAATCAGGATTTATTCAAAGTGAAATTTTAAATTCTGCTTATTTAGATCAGAAAAAAATAGAGTCCCAAGAGTTAAAAATAGTTGGAGTTAATTGTTTTGTCGATAATAGTAAAAATAAAACATCTAAAAAAATATTAAAGGTTTCACCAGAACTAGAAAGAAAAGCTATCGAAAAAGTTAGAGCATTTAAAAGCAAGCGATCTGTTGTTAAGGTTAATGAAGTTTTAAGTCAACTCAGAGAGGGTGCAAAAGGTGGAGAGGATTTGCAAGGGTTAATTTTAAATGCTGCGCAAGGGTGCGCGACACTTGGTGAGATTTCTGATGTGTTAAGAGAAATTTTTGGTGTTCAAGATGAGTTTTCTGGATTTTAAGTAACACAAATAGTCAAAACTCACTCATTTTAGGTATGCGGCGAAAGGCAATCTTGGTAGTTGCGGTTTTATTATGGTCACAGAGTGCACCGAAATAGACTTTGTCTTTAAATTTGTCATTAATTTTATCTATCGTTTGCATAAGATTTTCTCTAGATTCGGTTTTAAATAGAGAAAATTGGTGATACTTTTCTTCTATTAAATTAGACAGGGTAACTCCTACTTTAAATGGCTTATGTTGTGGGAGTTTTTCCCATAATCTGGTAATTGCATGAAGTAAGGTCAGCGTATCTTGTGTTTCTTCTAGATTTTCATAGCTATCAAATGAGTCATATGAGTCCGCAAACCTGACATGAAGTGAAATTTTTTTTGTATAAAAGCCTTCTCTCCTTAATCGCCTAGCAGCACGAATCAAGAGTTTTTGAGTAACTTGATATGCGCTTTTTCTGTCTCTGAGCTTAGGTTCTAAGACATGTTGATGTCCCAGGCTCTGGCTTTTTGAATGTGGTAAACTTATGTCTTCTCCTTGTAGCCATAAATAAAAACGATCTCCATTGATCCCACCCCATAGTTTTTTCATTTCTGCTTGAGTGAGTTGGCAAAGTTGTTTTACGCTAACAATACCAAACTGATTTATCCTTTTTTCCATTTGTGGGCCGATCCCTGGAAAGTCTCGTAGCTTGAGTGTGTAGAGCAGTTCAGGTAAATCTTTTTTTAAAATCAAAGTCAGTCCATCTGGTTTTTTCATGTCGCTTGCCACTTTGGCCAAAAATGGATTAGTAGAAAGTCCTATTGAGCATCGTAAACATTGTCCAACTTTTGATCTAATGGTATTTTTTATTTTTTTTGAGAGCTCTACTGCGATTTCTATTTTTTTTTGAGACCCTGTGAGTTCACAGAGCATTTCATCAATAGATAGCACCTGTGCAATAGGGATACACGATTCAACAGCATTGATGATTTGGTGATGAAAATAAACATAATGCTCATGTCGCGCCTGGATAAAAATTATGCCTGGACACATTTGTTTGGCATCTTTAACAAGTGTGCCAGTTTTAATTCCAAAGGCTTTGGCTTCATAGCTGGCAGCTAAGCAGCAAGTAGTTTCAACGTTTAACATTGGTACTACTGCAATTGGTTTTTCTCTTAGGCTCGGATTTAGCTCCTGCTCGCATGATGCAAAGTAACTGTTCAAATCTAAAAGTAGGTGCTTTAGGCCATCATTTGGATTATGCATGTGAGTAATTCATGTTTAAATTTTAGCCATTTGTTTTCTTACTTCGCTTTCAAGCTGCTCAATTATTTTTTTATATTCCTCGATACCGATTTTTGTAGATAGTTCTGTCATAGCTGGTGGTTCGTATGGCATAAGAGCAGATTGTTTAAATGTACGTACATGTTTGGCGGCTTCAAGGACGATGCCAGGATCTAGTTTGTTGTCCTCCAGAGATTTTAACAAAGCATCATATGCTTTTCTTGCTGTAGCTTCTGTTTTATAAATTAAAATATCACAGCCAGCTTCGAGTGCCAGTCTTGGAGCGTCTGCCAGTCCATAATTATCTGTAATTGCTTTCATTTCTAAATCATCACTAATGATAATAGGAGACGCGCGGTTTTGTTGTTTTAACAGATTTTGGATTGTTTTTTTAGATAAAGTAGCTGGAAAATCAGGATCAATTGTTGGATTCAAAATATGAGCAGTCATGACGCATGAACAATGAGATCTGAGTGCTTTATAAAACGGCTTTAGTTCTCTATTTTGTAAAACATCGATTGGTGTATTTACTTTTGGCAAGACAAAGTGCGAGTCAACAAAAGTATCTCCGTGACCAGGAAAATGTTTTATACATGGTTGAACTTTTTGGATCACATGCCCACGTACCATTGCGGTGACCATTTTTGAGACTTGGTCTTCTGTTTGTCCATAAGTGCGGGTGTTTAGGACTGCGTTTTTTGGATTCGTCCATATATCTGCGACTGGGCAAAAATTTAAATTTACACCTACCGCTCTTAATTCGGTTGCCATGATTTCAGATATTTGGAAAGTAAGTTTTGGTGAATTTGCCTTTCCAATTGTTTCTGCACTCGGGATTTGTGTGAATCCTTTTCGAAACCGTTGGACTTTCCCACCTTCGTGATCAACCGCAATCCAAAGTGGAAGCCCGGATCTGCCTTCCTGCACTTGTCGAATTAACTCCGTTACTTGAGCAGGATTGTCATAGTTAGCTGCAAATAGAATTACTCCTCCAATTTTTGCTTGAGATATAAAAGCACTTGTGTCGTCTGATAGTTCAAATCCATTGAATCCTATAATGAATAATTCTCCGAGTTGATTTTTGGCGTCTTCTATGGTGGACATCTTTTTATTTCCCTCACCTCTATATGTTAGTATATTTTAACATATATATAAAGAGATTGGCGTGATTGCAGTCAAGTGTTATTTATAAAAATAATAAATATGGTAACACGCCTGTTTTCAATAGTATTGATCATTTTTTTTATTTTTGCACTGAGTCGGGCTCTAATCCGTGCACTCCCGGGAGATCCATTAGACACTGTGATAGCTGAGAGCGGCATTAATATTCCTAATGATGTGCTTGCAGAAGAATTGGGGTTAAATCAAAGTTTTTTTAGTTCATTGAAACAAGATGTTATCAGTTTTACTAAAGGAAACTTTGGGAAATCTTTATTCTCGCGTTTGCCAATTAAAGATCTTATTTTTGAGCGATTTCAAAATACACTTTTTTTGACGCTATTGGCACTTGTGTTTTCAGTTTCAATTAGTCTTGTTTTTGGAGTTATTTCATCCAAATCGTACACTCAATCAAAAATTGAAAAATATTTTTATCCAATTTGTTCCATTTATGGAGCATGGACAGCAGCAATGCCAATGGTGTGGATAGGACCTATGTTTTTATATTTATTTGCAGTTTTGATTCCTGTTTTTAAAACAAGTGACAGTGTTGTTTTACCATCTTTAACATTGGCTATAGTGTTTTCTGGCTTTTGGTCCAGACTTATTCGTGCTCGCATTAGTGATGAGCTAAAGCTGGTTTCAGCTTTAGCAGCGCGTGCACGAGGAGTGCCGGAGTGGAAGATCAAATTGAAATATGCTTTTATGCCAGCTTCAGGAGCTCTTATTGCTTATTTTGGAACACAAATGGGTTCGCTTTTGGCTGGGACTTTTATCACAGAAATTATTTTTAATTGGCCTGGACTTGGGAGTTTGCTTGTTGAGTCAATCTTAAAGAGAGATTATCCAGTTGTTCAAGCAGCGATCTTTTTAGGAGCTGCTGTGTCTTTATTGGGCACAGCGTTTGGAGATTTTGTAGCTAGTAGGATTTATCTAAGAAAAGGAGATAATGAGAGCTTTCAATGAAGAAACGAATTTTTATACAAAATTCATGTCTATTGTGGCTTGTGCTTTGGTATTTGGTAGACGCGTTTATTTTTATTATTAAAAAAGACATCTCTTTTGATTTAAGTTTAAATCTTTTAAGACCGACTTTGTCACATCCTTTTGGATTTGATGCTTTTGGTAGAGATTTGTTTTTAATGGTTGGAGAGGCATCTCTCATTAGCTCGGTTTTTGCTGTTGGTGTTGTTTGTTTTTCATTTTTTATTGGCATATCTTGTGGAATGTTGCTTGCAGTAATGCCTGGATTTTTACAAATTATTTTACTGAGGTCTTTAGATTTCTTATTAGCCTTTCCTTCTCTCTTGTTATCTTTAACTTTTGCAGCACTTTGGGGTCCGGGTTGGGGAACCCTTATTGTTTCACTTTTGATTGGATCATTGCCAGGTTTTATTAGGTTTGTTTACGTCAGAACCAGAGAGTTACTTTTAGAAGATTATATAAAGGCCTCCGAGGCTTTAGGGTCAAATATTTTTTGGATTTTAATCCGACATATATTTCCAGGCGTGTTTTCATTTTGTCTTGTAAAGTTGCCAAATGTTTTTTCACATATATTATTAGCAGAAGCTACACTTTCTTTTTTAGGGGTAGGCGCTCCGGTTGGTGCAAATACTTGGGGGAGTTTGCTATTACAGGGCAAGGATTATCTTTTAGAGGCACCTCATGTTTCAATAGTGAGTGGATTGCCATTGTTTTTTACTGTTTTATCTTTACAGCTATTATCTGAGGAGAAATGATTTGGCTTAAACGAACAGCAGTGCAGAAGCCACACAAAAATTGAAATACCTAATCCCACCATTATGGCACTTTACATTTTGGAGGTTCAACTAAGAAACATCTATTTCCAGGCTCCCATGCGTGTATATGAGCCAAACCCCCATACTTGGAATCATAAGTATACTCTCCATACAGGCTACAATATAGTTTTGCTTTAGTGCGTGTCTCAATATAGTGATTCTCATTTAGGCACATTGGTACAATATGCTCTTTTTTATCATCGGCATAATAATTACTGCTATCATAATTGGCATCATCTTTGAGGACATAATACATCCATGACTCTAAAGCTTTATCATCCGCTTGTGTAGGTTTTTCTGCAATTTTATATTTATACCCATTCCACGTATCCGAATCTACAGCCGACATTATTTTATTGTAACTAGTCAGCAATTTAATATGGTACCTAGGTGGAGACGGGAACACCTAATTGTTGATTAGTAGCATTTTTTAAACTACAAAAGTTGGCAGCTTTCCTTGGAACAAGAGCTTTAACGCTTCCGTTGGGCTG
>JACQAU010000087.1 GCA_016194835.1 Deltaproteobacteria bacterium | reverse complement strand
TTAGCGCTCCCACTGGGTGCCAACGGTATAATTTTGTTAGTTTTTCAATACCCAGCCTTAGATGATCTTTGTGGAAATGTCCCTAATATTTTTTCTACCTTTGCTGCTTTGTCCGCTTGCTTTAGTTTTTCTTGCTGAGACATTTCCTGCTTGTTTGCATCTTGCGTTTTGTGTTCTACTTCTCTTGCTTCACTTGTCTGTCTTAATGCCTCTTTGTACATTGAGCCAGCAAATGCAAAGGAAGTTAGTGCTAGTAAAATCCCTGTTCCTGATAAAATAAGTTTTGTTTTTTTCATTGTATTGTTCTCCTTCTGTAAGTAAGTACGAACAGCAGTAATGAAATTGTGACAATTGAGGCGAAAATTAAACAAAGGATTCAGTAGAATTCTGAAAGCGTCAATAACGCATGGTGTAATTATAATATAAAAAAAATAAAGCTTGTTTGTGCAATGTATTAGGCAGCCTCTTCGAGGATAAGCGTAGTTTTAAGATGAAATGGTTTTAAAAATTCATCAAGAGTTTCAAGTTTAAGCTTGCGTCTGCCCTTAACAAAATCATTTACGTTTTGCTTTCTCATACTAGAATACTTGCAAAACTCTTTCACACCCATTCTCTCAATTGTTTGTCTTAAAGCTTCTTGAAGGGTAAGTCCATCATCGCCTTCCATCAGATTTAGAATAAACCCTTTTGAAAATTTAGGATCTTGTAGTTTTTTACTTAAATCCTGATCAAACAGACTGTTTCGATACATATTCCCTCCAGTACTCTTTGGCTTTCATAATATCTCGAAATTGACTGTTTTTGTCTCCACCCACAAGAAGTAAAATAATCACGTTTCTAATATTACCAAAGTACACCCGATAACCTGATCCAGTGTTAATTTTAATTTCAAAAATTCCATCGCCTAGTGTTCGAATATTCTTTTTTGCGGCATTCTGAGCTGCACGAACGATGTAGGCATATATTTTTTGCTGGATATTCATGTCAAGACTATTTAACCAATCTCTGCACGGTTCCCGGCCGCTTGCCATTTTATAGTAGTCAATTTGTTTCAAGCACTACCTCCATACAGGGTAACATAAAAATATTACCTTTGTCAATACTTTTACATTATTGTCAAAATAATCTTATGTAATAGTAAGCAAGATCGGTGCCAATGAATAACTGTAAAATGAGTATAGTGGTCACAGCTAAGCAGCACAAAAATCAGACTTCATATCCGAATTTAAGTCACACGCTTTTTATAAACATTCTACAGGTGGGAAAAGATGAGCTCGACGTGTCATAGCGCAGTGTGCTATCTGGCGTCTTATGATAAAAAAAATAATACTAGTAACTTGTTTTGTTTTATTTGCTTGTGCTGAAAAAAGGTCTACTGAAATCAATTCTGTTCTAAAAGACTTTATAGGTGAGCCAGAACAAAGTGGATTAGGACGATATTGTCCGATAGTTGGCACAAAAGGTATGGTCGTATCGGATGACGAAAATGCTTCAAAATGGGGTGTGGAGATTTTGCGTCAAGGTGGTAATGCCATTGACGCCGCTGTGGCTACTGCATTCTATTTAGCAGTGAGCAGGCCGAATTACGCAGCTTTAGGTGGGGGTGGCTTTTTACTCTATTGTCCAAGCAAAAAAACACTTAAACCGGATTGTCATATTATTGACTATCGAGAACAAGCGCCGTTAGTGGCACAAAGAGATTTTTACATTAGAGATAAAAAAGCAAGAACTGATTTGTCTCAAGATGGTCCTCTTGCGTCTGGTACTCCAGGCGTAGTAGCTGGACTTTTGGCGGCTTTAGAAAAATTTGGAACTTTGCCTAGACAGAAAATATTAAAGACTCCAATTGCCATTGCTCAGTCTGGTTTTCCTCTTTCTGGTCAGACAGAGTATGCTCTTTATGAGCGTTGGGAAGCTTTCAATGATGAAGCCAAGAAAATTTTTGGCTGCTTAGATCAGACTAAGAAAATCAAGCCTTGTCCCGTTGGAACAATAATTAAACAAATTGATTTAGCAAAAACTCTAAAAGAAATTTCATTAAAAGGACACAAGGGCTTTTATGAAGGCTGGGTTGCAAAAACCATAGCTTTAAAATTTCAACAAGCAGGAGGTGTGATTTCAGAAGAGGATCTAAAGCAATATGAAGTAAAATTTAGAAAACCTATAAGCGGTGTGTTTGATTTTAGTCGGTCGTCAAATTTTTCTGTACTGAAAAATTTTGACAAATTCGAAATAGTGACAATGCCACCTCCTTCAGCAGGTGGGGCTGGTATATTGCAGCTTTTTTATTACTCGTTATTAGCTGACAAACACGAGGCTTTTCAGTTTGGTTATGGTTCTTCACAGACGTTACACGCGCTCTCGCATGCAATGGGTCTGGTGTTTGCAGATCGAGCATTTTATTTTGGCGATCCAGATTTTACTCAAGTTCCACTTGAGAAATTGTTAAATGACCGATATTTAGATGAAAGATGGAAAAGTTTTAAACCAGATCAAGTAAATTTTCCCAAAACAGAGGGGCGTTTTAGTGAAGGTCAAAATACTACACATTTTTCGGTTATGGATCGTTTTGGTAATGCTGTGGCTATTACTACAACTGTGAACGATTATTTTGGTTCTGGTTTTGTACCGCCTGGTACAGGTGTTGTGATGAATAATGAAATGGATGATTTTAGTATTGAGCCTGGGGTTCCTAATTTATATGGACTTGTAGGGCAAGAAGCGAACGCAATTGCTCCTAAAAAAAGGCCACTCAGCTCGATGTCGCCAACTATTATTAGGGATATGCAAGGACAACCCAGGATTGTGATTGGGGCGCAAGGAGGTCCTAAGATTGCAACTTCAGTGTTTTTGGCTTTATTTAATAGACTGGTCTTTAAAATGTCATTATCTGATGCAGTATTAGTGCCCAGGTTTCATTATCAGTGGAAACCTCCAGTGTTGTCCTTAGAAGCCAATGGCTTTTCATCCGAAGTAAAAACAAATTTAATCAAATTAGGCTATGCTATTAAGGAAATTGATACTTCTGGTATCATCCATGCACTCGAAAGGTTTCCAAATGGAAGAGTGTGGGGAATTTCAGATTTACGTACTGAAGGTGGTGCAATTGCGGAGTAGGGTTTAAGGTGCTCCGCTGTCTCTTGCGCCTTTTGGTTTAGATTCTACTTTTGCAGTGTCTTCTCCAAATAGTCTTGCTGATCCATGGAGTTCTATAGCGAAAGCTGAAATTTTTGTGCTAGGAAATGGATAATCTATGGCATAGTCATTGATAAATCCGGCATATGACCAGCCATTTGTTTCATTTTTTGAGATTTCTATTGCCTGGTTTACGTCTCCGCCAATGTATTTGGTAACTTTTATGCTAGACACTTCTGGTTCAAATGTTAGTGGTACGTATTTTTGTCTTATTTGGAGTTTTACAATATTTAAATAACTTGCAATAGCATCGGTAAAAGTGTTTAATTCTTGCGTACAAATATCAAAATCTATTGTTTTATTATTTAATGTTCTTTCAAAGTCTTTATATCTTTGACCTGCGAAGGCACTGACTCCATCTTTTTTGCAAGAAGAAGTATTATTTTTTGCAACTCCTGCAAAAAACTTTATTGGAGCAGTAGTGTCTGAAGGATTTAGTTTTTTAAAATTTATGTATTTATTCTGATAATCTATTAAACTTGAATTATAATTTTGATAGATTTGTAAGCCTGTTGTTTCGCAATAGTCAATATATTCAGCTGTGCGCCATTCTAAATCTGTTTGTGGAGGTGCACCTGTTTGTCGATTGCAGAGATTGACGTTTGAAGTGTCTTTACCGTTGCCGACTACAACAATGACTAATAGTGCATCGTTTCTGACAAATCCTGTTCCTGGTGTAAGTGTAGTTAGTGTTTGATAAATGGTTTCTAATCCAGGTTCTCTGCCACCTGAGATATTTGAGATATCTCCCATGGATAGAAAATTTGAAAAATCTTTTGCTGTAGTTAATTTGCTTGTTGGTATGAGGCCGCCTGTTTGTAGACTAGCGCCAGGGAAGGGAGGGGTCCACTGAGAGCCCCAACTTGGATCAAAAAATGAAGCTGCAATTTGGCTAAAAGGTCTTGTGGTAGTGAGTGGGGTAACAGCAAAGTGATAGTCCCAGCCTTTGCTATCCAAATCTGTTAAGAAACGTGGAAATTGATAATTAATTGAATCATAAAATTCGAACATCGAACCTGTGTTATCTTCTGCCAGTAAAATATCAATTTTAGGTGGTATAGAAAAACTGCCTGGTGCTTTTTGAAATGTTGTTGATGGTGTGACTTTGAAGCCTTGTTCTCCACATCCTAGGGTGACTATAAGTAGGCTAGAGATAAGTGCAATTAATACTAATAGCTTTTTTGGCGAGTAACGGCTTTTGGTTGGCTTTCTATTTTTTATTGTTTTAGTTTCCATCTTCATACAACTCTTTTTGCCATTTCTGTCATAGTTTCAGCCGACACCATTGTTGGCTGAAGGGCATACCTAGTATATATTTAAGCAAAGAGAGTGCCAAAGTTGACTTTTTTAGTAATTTTTTTTTATTCTTAAAAATCAACTAGTTACAGGCATACTATTACTAACCATGTTTTGATACATATAAAATTAGTCATTTAAAAGCTGACACTTGTATATTTTTTAGACAGTGGGGTCATTTTGGAGATAAAATTAATAAAGTATGGAAAATCGAGGGAAAATTTTATTTGAAGATGATTTGTTCCCACAATGGTACTTAGCCGGAGG
>JACQAU010000077.1 GCA_016194835.1 Deltaproteobacteria bacterium | reverse complement strand
CACTATAAAAAGAATTAGGAAACTAGCTCAAGAACATAGCGAATTTTTAAAAGAAGCACGTGCAAAATCAGTTCAGGCTCTAGCACAGTCTGTTGTGTGTGCTGCTTTAGTTCCTCTTTTTGGGATTTCCCTATATTTGCTTTTACCTGCAATAAAAATTCATTATGGGCTTTGGATCTGTGTTTGTGGTTTTTCTGTTGCGTTGTCGTTATGTGCAACGATTTGGCTTATGAAAATATCTGAACGAGCCAGATGGGGCGGTCTTAGAGGATCTGAAAGAGCATGGATTTTGAGTTCACAGTGTGCTCTAGAGCGGTTTTTAGCATTCGTGCGCACTGGTATCCCCGTGGACTTAGCATGGACCAAAAGCTGTGAGAAATTGTATCAAGAATCACCAGAGCTATCTGAAAAATGGGGATTTTCAATATGGGATCCTCCACATAATTATAAAAGAAGTGATAGCGCACGTGCTTATATTTTAAACCTAGGGGATCAAGCCAGAAAAATTCTGAGCCAAAATATAGTCGAAGGCCGTCCATGTTTAGAACAAATAGAAACTTTACTTATTTCTTTCAGAGATGATTTGAGAGCCAATATCCAAAAAGAACTGGCTATACTGCCAGTACAAGCTTTGAAACCACTATTTTTTTGTGTAGCTCCATCTCTGTTTGGTCTTTTGGCTACTGGATTATATCTAAGTTTCTTAGAAATAGGATTAGAAGGTTTCTTATGAGGCTGGCATATTTTATATTAATATCATTGATTTTTGCAACAGTCGTAGGTGGAAAACTTTGGCATTTTCCAGAAAGAGGTAAATTTCTTATAGAAGAAGGAAAACGTACCAGTCTTTTTGAAGACTGAAACTACAATTTCCAATACTCCTGTATCGGCACCTCTCCGCCTACTGTAAGTTCTGTAATTCGTAGTGTCGGCTGTCCTGAAGTCACTGGTGCTCCCTGTCCGTCTTTTCCACAGGTACCAACTACAAACTCTAAATCACTCCCCACCCGATCAATCATGGATAAAACCTTTGGACCGTTACCAACTAAAGTAGCGCCTCTAATTGGCTCACCAAGTTTTCCGTCACGAATTAAATAAGCCTCAATTACAGCAAAAACAAAATCTCCTGTAACTGTATTGACCTGTCCTCCACCCATTGCTTTTACAAAAATGCCCCATTTAGTATTTTCTAGTATTTTTATGGGGTCATCAGTTCCTGGTGCAATATAAGTATTTGTCATACGCACAATCGGTTTATGTCTAAATGACTCTCTACGGCCATTTCCTGTTGCCATGAGATCAAATTTAAATGCCGATAAGCGATCCACCATATAAGACTTAAGAATACCATTCTCAATAAGAATATTTTTTTGAGACGGCCAAGCTTCATCATCGTAAGAAAAACTGCCACGAAATTTAGGTATTGTTCCATCATCAATAACAGTGACAAGAGGAGAGGCCACAGACTGTCCTAGTTTGTTTTGATACACAGAAAGACCATTGCATGCCAAATCAGCCTCTAAACCATGTCCGACTGCTTCGTGAATCATAGTACCTCCAGCTTCTGAAGATAAAACAACCGGCATTGTTCCTGATGGAGCAGGCTTGGACTTCAATAACACCCCAACTCTTCTTGCAGCCTCCTTACCCATAGCTTCGGGGGGTGTGGCTTCAAAAAATTCGACTCCAATAAAACCGCCCTTGATTTGATGAGCCGATTCGACCCTGTCATCTTTTTTGCCAACTACTTGCACATAAACTTGTAGATACGTCTTTTCACAAGGAGCAAAAACTCCATCACTATTAATAACTAAAATTTTTCTTTGTAAATCACCCCAAACACATGTCACATGTGTAGTTTCTTTGAGTTCCTTCCAAACTGTTGTGTCTGCTCTTTGTAAAATCTTTACTTTTTGTTCAATAGACCATTCTCTTGGAGATGTATGAATTGCATAATTTAGAATCTCTGTATTATTTTGTTTACTTGGCTGCCAAGAAATTTTTTTATGAGTCTGCAAATTCTTATTGTTTAAAACTGCTTGCGATACGGTTTGAGCTAATTCTAAAAGTGACTTGCCATTCAGCTTGGTTGTGTACCCATAATAAGTATGATTCTGTGCAACAAGTCTCAACCCAACTCCACAATCAACTCCATCCATGACTCGATCCACTGCGCCATTTTCTAAAAGCACCTGAGTGGACGAAACATCCTCAAAAAACAATTCTGACAAAGTACCACCATTTTTTAATGCTTCGCGCAATGAAATCTCTATTTCTTCTTGTTTAAGATGAAACCTTTCGAGTTCCTTAGCCAAACTAGATGTCATAAATAAATTCTCCCAACTGTTTTAATACCTCGCGGCATTCTGATTCCATAGAAACAGGTATTGCAAGCTCTAAATCACGAAAATTATCCTGTAAATTGAAATCAAGTGTCGAATAGCTACAAATCCCCTCATGTGATTCTAATACGGCATAAACAAAGGCGGAGTCTTTTTTTGACACCCGTATACGTTTCAACAGAATCCCTCAAAACGCAAGAGATGCAAAAAACCATCGAAATCCTCACAAAGAAAATTGATGACTTAGAATTAAAATTAACAAAAATAACCCCACAAGATGTCTCTCAAAAAATAAAAACAGTAACAATAACTGAAGAACCCACACAAAATCACGGAGCAAGTCCTGAACTAAAAGAATCCACACAAGATCCAGAATCAGGTTTTGTACAAAATGCAACATTACAAAATTATAGAGAAGCCATTTTATTATATCGTGCTAAAAAATATTCTGAAGCCATTTTAGCTTTCTCATCTTTTATAGAAAAAAATCCAGACCATATCTTAGCCGGTGATGCACAGTTTTATATCGGTGATTGCTATTTTCAAAAAAATGACCATCAACTAGCTTTACAAGAATACTTAAAAGTCATCAAACTCTATAATACAAGTTCTAGTATTTCTGAAACCTTAAGACAAGTAGCTCTGTTAGAAGAAAAACTAAATCACACTGAAAATGCAACCAGATACAAACATCTACTATTTACGCTATTTCCAACTTCTCCTGCTGCTGCAATACCACCAGAAACGATCAAACATGAACCAATTAAAGAATCAAAAGTAGAAGAGCCACAAACTCCTATTCCACTGGATAACCCTCCACCAACAGTTCCCGTTCTAGAGAAAGAAGAAAAATCATTATGAAAATAATCCCTTTTTTCATCTTATTTATTTCTATCACTACACTAGCCTCAAAACCTCCCGCGCCAGAAGAAGAAACTAAAAAAATTGCACATTTCTTAAAAGCTATCTCAAATGAAGAATGGAAAACTATTGCTTCGGATAAAATTAGCTATAATTACGAAATATTAAAAGGCGACACACTATGGGATATTTCAAAAAAACTCTTTGGAGACCCAAGGTATTGGCCAAAAATCTGGGCACTTAATAACAAATTAATTACAAATCCTCACAGGATTAACCCTAAAAACCTCATTGCATTTACTTTAGGCTCTGGAGCTTCACTGCCACAAGTTGCACTCAAGGAAGCCCAGACTCTTGATAGCAAAACTGTACAACTGGAAAACCAAACAGTAGAAAATATTGTCCAACTCAGTCATGGTACATCTACCGAATGGAAGCTTTTACCACAACAAAGTTGGGAAGTAGTTCCTGCACAACTTTCACAGTACGTTGACGCAGATGGGTTTGATCGAAGAAGCAAAATCAGCTTTCAGGTTCACACTGGTTTTGAACTTCTAGCTATTCCATCGCATGAGACCATAGAGAGTTTAGGCACAATCATTGCCGCTACAACACCCGCGGCTTTTTTAGGTTTAACAGATACTGTGTTCATTGAAAGTAATAAAAAATTAAACAAAGGCGAAGTCTATGCAATAACGGAAAAACCAACTACTTTATCAACAAAACAATCAGACCGAAAAGGCTACTCCTACCATATTTTAGCTAAAGTGGAGATTGCAGGATTTCAAGACGATTTATATATTGGCAAACTTTTAAACGGATACTCCCCTATAAAAAGAAATAATTTTATAATTCCACTACCGCCAAAAGCGAAAAACATTACTCCAATTCCAGCTCCCGAGGCATTAGAAGCCGCACTTATATTAGATAAGGATCTTATGACCACTGTCGCAGCTCAACACAAACAAGTTTTTATTGATAGGGGATCAACCGATGGTGTTAAACAAGGCATGGTCTTTAGGGCTTATCAGCATCGCGATCCTTTGACATTGAACTTTATTACGAATGAAAATTTTATTATCAATGCTGATATATTAGTAGTTTATGTCTCTGAAGAATACTCAGCGGGACTTGTGATTAAAAGCATAAATCCAATTTATCAAGACGCTCCTTTAATTCTTTTGACAGACGTTTCAGACATCTTAAAAAATAAAGGTATATTAGAAAAAGCGTTAGGCACCGGCGCTATTCCTGCTCCAACTACTCAAGATATTGACGATCTCGATAATTTAGATGACGGGAACGAGCTTAGCGATAAAGAAAAAAGAGAATTAAAACAACTTGAAAAATGGAAAAACAATCCTCCAGAAGACACTCTTAAACAAGAGCCAGTCCCACCTGCACCACCAACTGCAGAACCACAATCTTTAGAAGAGCCTGAAGAAACTACAAAAACAGAAGAACCCATAAAAAAACCAGAAAAGAAATCACCAGAGCCTCCTGCTCAAGAGCCTCCTACTAATGACGCACAATCTTTAGACGATGAATCTTTGCCTCCTCCAGAGCCTCCACCACCAGCAGAATAATATGCTTCTATAAACTGGCATAAAACTTGCTCTAGAATTAAGACATGAACACAATATCTATTACTTTATCTAAAAAACAAATTAGTAAATTTTGGAAAGTAGATTTCTCGCCCAATGTCTTATATGTGCAAGGATCTAAAAAGGCTTTAAAACTTTTAGACAGACTACCAGAGTACGGCCTTGCAATTGTAGGCACTCGACACCCTACACGAAAGTCCCTAGAAATCGTCAAAAAATCAGTGTTTGACCTCAGAGGATCTGATTTGATCATTATTTCAGGTTTTGCCAAAGGTATTGACGGCTGTGCCCATATAGCTGCCCTTGAAACAGAATTATCCACAATAGCCGTTATGGCTTCCGGACTGGATGTCTGTTATCCGGACGAACACAAAGAACTCAAAGACAAAATTTTATCACATGATGGACTAATACTATCAGAATATCCTTTGGGAATAAAAATAAAGCGACATCTGTTTTTAGAAAGAAATCGCCTAATTGCTGGACTTGCAAAAGCAACTTGGATAGTCGAAGCACCTCAAAAATCAGGGGCACTTAATACTGCAGCCTGGGCACGAGAGTTTGAGAAAAACTGCTACGCAACCCCTTGCTATCCTAACGACGATTATCTCAGAGGAAATCAAAATCTTTTAGATAATTATTGCGCACTGCCTTTTTGGGGAATGCATAGCTTAGGCTCAACATGGCTTGAAGTTTTGAATTTACCAAAAAAACAAGTTTTTTCTTTAGAAACACTCACACAAGATGAAAAGAAAATGCTTGAAAAAACGCATCAGCTTATTGCTGACTTTGGTGGTGTACAAGTAGAAGATTTGCTAAATTGGGCACTATTAAACGAATGGAACACTAATAAGTTCTTTACAAATTTAAAAAATCTAGTAAATAAACAGTTTTTAATTGACGATCGAGGTTTCCTCTTGAAGAATAGTGCTATAATAACTTTATGATGCTAAAAAAAGGACTGATCATTGTTGAATCACCATCTAAGGCAAAAACAATCCAAAAATATTTGGGCAGAGAGTACACCGTTAAAGCCAGCGTGGGGCACATCAAAGACCTCCCAAAATCAAAATTAGGGGTAGATGTCAAAAAGGGCTTTAAGGTCGATTATCAAATTATACCTTCAAAGATAAAAATAATAAACGAATTACAAAAAGCTGCTCAAACCACAAAAGATCTATACCTGGCTACCGACCCGGACCGTGAAGGCGAAGCCATCGCCTGGCATATTAGCGAAGAACTAAAAGGTAAAGGGAAAAAAATCCATCGAGTTTTAATCAATGCTATAACTAAACCCAATGTCTTAGAGGCTATCAAAAATCCCAAAGAACTTGATCAACAGAAATATCATGCTCAACAAGCTAGACGTATTTTAGACAGACTAGTAGGTTATAAAATCAGTCCTCTACTTTGGGATAAAGTAAGAAGAGGATTATCCGCCGGCAGAGTGCAATCTGTGGCTGTTAAATTTGTTGTAGAAAGAGAAAGGGAAATTAAAAGTTTCATACCAGAAGAGTACTGGGAAATCGAAGGTCTCTTCAAAAAAGACAATAATGAAATAGAAACAAAATGTTTTAAAATTAACGAAAAAGATCCTGAACTAAAAAATCAAGCACAAGTTGAAAAATTTTTAGCCTCAATCAAAAGCTCCATATGGAAAATAAAAAGTGTTAAGCAAAAAGAAAGACGAAGGAGACCAACACCGCCTTTTATTACAAGTAGACTTCAACAAGAAGCCGCTCGAAAACTTGGATTTAGTGCAAAAAAAACAATGACACTAGCGCAGGTACTTTACGAAGGTATTGACCTTGGCAATTTTGGAACGCAAGGCTTAATTACTTATATGCGAACAGACTCTGTACGCATCGAACCTAGCGCATTACAAAATGTTCGAGATTTTATTAAAAGCAATTATGGAAACGAATATTTACCAGAAGAAGCCATAATCTACAAAACCAAGAAGGGTGCACAAGATGCACACGAAGCTATTCGCCCAGCCTCTTTAGAGTTTTCACCAGATAAAATTGAAAATTATTTAGAAAAAGATTTATTCAGACTATATCAGTTAATTTGGAATCGTTTTATAGCTTCACAGATGAGTCCGGCTATTTATGATCAAACCACTATAGATGTAGAAACAAAAAATAGCGAAAATATCGCAGTTGTTTTTCGGGCTACTGGTTCTGTGATGAAATTTCCTGGTTTTACAGTAGTTTATATAGAAAGTCTCGAAGATGAAAAAATAAATAGCGACCAAGATAAAATATTAAAACTACCGTTTTTACAGACTGGTGATGCCGTCGAAGCAGAAAAATTTACTCCATCTCAACATTTTACAGAACCTCCTCCACATTATTCTGATGCTTCTCTCATTCGTGAACTCGAAGAGAAAGGAATTGGTCGACCTTCGACTTATGCTGCAATTCTTTCTAATATTCAAGATCGTGAATATGTCGAAAAACGCGAAAATCGTTATTATCCAACAGAACTAGGCGAAGTAGTCAATGATCTCTTACAAATATCTTTTCCAGATATTTTGAATGCTGAGTTTACAGCCGAGATGGAAAATGAACTTGATGCTATTGCAGAAGGAGAGATGGACTGGAAAAAGACTTTAACCCGCTTTTGGACTCCTTTTGAAAAAACTTTAGAAAAAGCTAAAATTCAAATGACCCCGAATGCAACAACACGCAAGACTTCAAAAAAGATGAAGCCGGAGAAATCAAAACTATTCCTAAGGAATATACCGATAAAAAATGCTCAAAATGCGGCAATCCGATGATAGTAAAAAGTGGGAAATTTGGTAAATTTTTAGCATGCAGTGACTATCCTAACTGCAAATCTACCGCTCCAATGACTTTGGGGATTGCCTGCCCTACTTGTAAGGTTGGAGAACTCGCACAAAGGCAATCTCGTTTTCGAAAGATTTTTTATAGTTGCAATCGTTACCCGGATTGCAAGTTTGCGCTATGGGACAAACCAGTGTTAAAAAGCTGTCCTCAGTGTCAGTTTCCAATTCTCACAGAGAAATTAACTAAAAAACAAGGACTCATTCATCGCTGCCCACAAAAAGAGTGTGGGTACATAGAAATCATCGAAGCCCAGGCAGCTTAGCCAAGCGGTCAGATAGTTTACTATTTCACATCAAGCACAACAGAGGTGATTTCAGTAGTACCCATATCTGTGGTGAGAAGTGCGTTTTTAATGCACTCTAATGCAAAAGTCTGTGTAAATTGTGCCAGTACCTTTGAATTATAATTAATAGGAGAAACTGAAATCGTATAGCCACGGCTGGAACTGCCTAGTGTAACTTTGCAAATATCTATAGTAGCTTCACGGTATGTCCATCTTAAAACATTATGAACAAATTTAGATGGATCAGGCAAGTTTACATCACAAACAAAACCTGTACTAGAGAATGGTTGAAATACTTTCTGACATGCTTCATAACTTGCAAAACCAAATGAACGTTTCACCGCAACCACATGTCCCAAAATCTCTTCTTTGATCTCTTCAGAATATCCAGACACTGAAGCAGAAATCAACAAAACAGTTAAAACTAGCATTATTTTTTTCATACTCATTTGAACCCCCTTTTGTTTTCTAGATAGCAGCAGTGTCACACCTGCGCTAGCTTGTCAATAATCTACTTAGGGCTTATACTCCCTACACAGCGTTTTTTTTCTCTCATGCCTGGCTAAGGCCAATTCAATAAGTCTAGTAAGTAACTCCTTATAAGAAATGCCACTTGCCTCCCAAAGTTTTGGGTACATACTAATCGTTGTAAATCCGGGGATTGTATTAATTTCACTAAAATAAAAACTGCCACTCTCTTTTTCTAAAAATAAATCCACTCTCCCCATACCCTCACAATCCAGCGCAATAAAAACTCCACTTGCTATTTCTTGGGCCCTCTTGATTTGCTGTGCAGTCAAATGTGCAGGAATTATGAGTTCTGCACCTTTTTCATCCATATACTTTGCTTCGTACGAGTAAAATTCGTGGTGAGGAATAACTTCACCAGGGATGCTAGCTAATGGCAATTGATTGGGATCTATATTTTCTAAAACAGAAACTTCGATTTCACGTGCGTTTACTGCTTTTTCGACCAATACTTTTTTATCGTACCGAAAGGCATCCATTAAGGATGGTTCTAGATTTTTTTCGTCTTTGACCCTGTGCACTCCCACACTGGATCCCATATTGGCTGGCTTAACAAAAACAGGATACTGCAAGTCTTTTTTAATTTTTTTTATACACAAAGACTTTTCCTTTTCCCACAAAACTTGTCTCAACGTCATATATGGCACAATAGGAATACCTGCATCTTTAGCTAAAATTTTTGCTTTTTCCTTATCCATACCTAGAGCTGATGCCAAAACACCGGCTCCCACATATGGGATTTCAGCTAATTCTAAAAAACCCTGAACTGTGCCATCTTCTCCTAAAGGTCCATGCAAAACAGGAAACACAATGTCAATTCTTGTTTCTTTTTGACCATTTACAGTCAGTAAATTTTTTTCTGACTCAAGTGGACGCTGTGGAATAAAAATCTCTGGAGCATTTTTAAATACCGGAAGAGCCTTTGTTGAGCTAGTGAGAAGCGAATAATCCTGGTAGCACCATTTTCCTTGTTTATCTATGGAAACAGGAACAACTTCAAATCGAGTTTGATCCAAGTTTCTGATCACACTAGCAGCAGATTGAAGCGAAATTTCATGTTCTCCTGATCTACCACCATACAAAATAGCTACTTTGATTTTATTTTTCATACTTGCATCTCCACATTTTTATCAGTAAAGTCTAATAAAAGCGCTTTTATTTTTCAATTATATTATCTCTTATAAGAAGAACTATAAGGAGAACCACTCATGCTTGACTCAACAGCCCGTTCATTAACATCAGAACTTTGGGAATCCAGTGAACTCTATCGTAACGCTGTAACCGAGCTACGGGAAGCGGCTAATACGATGAAACTAGATCCCAATATTGCCGAAAGACTAAAAGTTCCAAAACGTGCACTAATTGTTAGTGTTCCTATTCGTTTAGATAACGGTATTATCCGTGTTTTCGAGGGATACCGCGTACAGCACAATATGACTCTGGGACCAGGCAAAGGAGGAATTCGCTTTCATCCTGACGTTAATTTATCAGAAGTTGCCGGCCTCGCCATGCTTATGACTTTCAAGTGCTCACTTGTGGGTTTGCCATTAGGTGGAGCTAAAGGAGGCATAAGAGTCGACCCTAACAAACTATCCAGACAAGAAGCACAAGCACTCACGCGACGATACACGAGTGAAATAAACATGATCATTGGTCCAGACAGAGACGTACCTGCACCAGACATTGGCACTGATTCACAAACAATGGCCTGGATGATGGATACTTATTCGCAAGAGCAAGGTTTTGCAATTCCTGGTGTTGTGACAGGAAAGCCTATCGAAATTGGCGGTTCTTTAGGTAGAACCGAAAGCACAGGACGCGGCGTGGTGTATACCATCGAGCACGCAATTAAACATCTGACACAATCAAAACGAACTTCACTACGCTTAGATGCTAATACCAGCGTAGCTGTTCACGGCTTTGGCAAAGTAGGTGCAGTGGCGGCTTACGAAATTGCCCAACGCGGCGCCAAAGTAACCGCGGTAAGTGATTACACAGGTGGCATTTATAATAAAAATGGACTTAATATTACAGAATTATATAAAATGCTCAAGCCTGGCCAGTCGGGAATAACACTTAGCGAGTACAAAAAGGATGTTGAGCCCATATCAAACGAAGATCTACTAGCGTTGCCAGTTGATATTTTAATTCCTGCAGCAATCGATGGGGTAATAACAAAAAACAATGTTAAAAATGTTAAAGCAAAAATTATTGCAGAAGGAGCAAACGGTCCTATAACTGCTGAAGCTTCGAAGGTTTTAGAAGAAAAAGGGGCATTTATTATTCCTGATATTCTTTGTAATGCAGGAGGCGTGATTGTTTCTTATTTTGAGTGGGTTCAGGGAATGCAAAATTTCTTTTGGAACGAAACTGAAGTTAATGAAAAACTAGCAGAAGTTTTATCAAATGCATTCAAAAGAGTGATAGAAATTCAGACTCATTACAAGTGTGGTATGAAAACAGCAGCCCTAATTGCAGGTGTTGATCGCCTAAATCGTGCAATGCTACTTCGTGGTTTGTTTCCGTAATAACATATACCGTTAATGTAATATGTGCTTAAGCCACTCTTCTAAATCTGTGATTGTTTCTCTCTTTAGTATAGATCAAGGGTTGCCAGCAATGTCACTGACAGGTTTTTTTCGGTGTGTCTTAGGGACAATAACTCTAAATTAGAGTCCTATTTTAGGTGTGATAGTCTGAATTTCGGTCTATTTTTATTTAGTTTGTGATTAATATTGATGGTATATATATTGCAAGATTTTTATTTATGACAATTTATATTAGATTAGGTTTATCGATTCTTTTTATGTTTGTTTTATTACTTAGCATATTAGACGGTTGCACAAAAAAATATACACAGGACGATATTATTGATGCAGATAAACATTTTTCTTTTCCTCCTGGTTTTGTGCCTGATCCAGAAAAAAATGGGAAAAAAACTATCGAAGGCATTGATTCAGATCATGATGGTTTAAGAGATGATGTACAAAGATGGATCTATGCAAGATACCCTAAAGATGAAAAAAAGCGAAAAGCACTTAGACAATTGGCTAAGGTCATACAAGGCAAGTTTAATATAAAT
>JACQAU010000076.1 GCA_016194835.1 Deltaproteobacteria bacterium | reverse complement strand
TCAAAAGTCATCTGTGGACCAAACATTATGTTTGGAGTAATCCAACACTTATAAGCAATAGCTTCTTGTGTTTGTGTATCTTGAATACGCGTACACTCAACAACAAGCTCTCCGGGACCAAGCTTTCGGCTCACTCCACCGGTAATGCCATAATTTGAATTCCATAAACCATTAAAGTTGTCAAAATACAGGCCTTCTACCCATGCAGTATAATTTTCGTCTAACTCAGAGACCACTCCTAAACTCCCGCGATTTTCGTTGGGAGAACTACCGTTGCCTGCATGTAAGTACGAAGCTTCTATCGTAGTTCCATCAAGAATCTCTTTTGTTAATCGTGTTGCTATGCCATCCAGTTTATTTGTATCAATTTTTAAATCAAATCTACTTGTTTCAAACGTTGATACTTCTACACTGTCAATAATACTTGTGTATGCTTTTGTATTCAATGCGGCTGAAACGCCGATAGTTTGATTATATTCAGATATAGTGTGTGTCGGACTGTCGTGAGCTTTACGACATCCGTGCCTGCTTTGATTTTGAGATCAGTAGCTTTCAACCGTAAGTTATCCTGATAATCACTACTGTTTTGAAATTTGCCATCCATTCTGACATGTCCGGAAGCATCTATTTGAAATGCATCTCTAGCCTGAGGAGCGGCTTCTTGTGCCACGGCTTCCTGCTGATAGGCGGCCTTGTTGTCACCTTCGTCGCTGTAGGATTTCTGTGTGACTGCAAAACTACACAGAAAAATAGCGATAAAATACACATACTGTTTCATAGGGTCTCCTTCACAAGTTAATAATAATCCGGGATTTAGCATTGTGATCCTACTGCTTACTAACGGCAAAGAATCGAAAAACAAAGTCACGGATCATATAGTTATTTAGTAACGCAAGGTGTTATATTTTACATTTATTGCCTTGTCAACTTTTATTCTTCATCTAAACTATATTGATTTTTAAACTCTCTGTTCAAAATGAAAAACCCTAGAAGCTGAAGAAAAGTCAATTGGAGCCCCAAAACTCATCAGGTGGGCGCCATATGACAGCTTTAGGCTTCCTGGGTCGAGCCAGGCTTGCACACCACTGTCAGGAACGACTCCCTGGGCATTGACTGTCGGGACCAATATTTATTCGTCAACCGCTAGGGCACCTCCCATTGTATCTCATTTTTAGCTCCTAGCCAATGTTTTTAAGCTCTTTACACGGATAAAAGTAAGTGACACACTTTATATTAAGATGCCTTCTAAAAAATTGTTGATCGCAGATGACAGTCTTACCATTCAGAAAGTAATTAAACTCGCCCTTTCTCAAGAAGAGTATGAGATACAAGCTGTCCCAGAAGGAAACGACGCAATACAGCAAATTGCTTTATTTCGTCCTGATGTTGTGTTGGTCGATCATTCTTTACCTGGTAAAAATGCTATTGAAATAAAAAAAACCATCAATGACCAATCTGAATTTAAAAATATTCGCTTTGTTCTTATGTCAAGTGCTTTTGAAAAAGTAGATGAAAAATCAATACAAGATATTGGATTCAATGGAAGATTGACAAAACCATTTGATCCCACACAACTGAGACAATCCCTTTCTCAAGCACTTAACGCAAAGCCTAACGCAAAAGAAAATACTTCGCCTACTTTAGAAATAAAACTCCCCCTTGAAGATATCACAAAGGAGCTACATTCTACTCAGGAGCTAAGCCCTGTACTAGAGTCTTTACCGCCACCACTGCCGCCATTAAATTTCGAAGACGAAGTAGATGATATAAAAAAAATGACTGAAGAAACTATCGTGCTTTCTCAAAAAGGTGAGCAAAACGATTTTATGTGGCAAATTCAAGAAGGCAATTTGAAATCGGCACCTTCGAACAATACGCATGAGTTTGTAAAATCCTTTGTGAAATTAGAAGACGAGCTGTCTCAAGATCCGATTTTACCTCCACTATCTGGTTTTGCAGAACCTGACGATATTTCTTTTCAATTAACACCTCCACCTCCTCCACTTCCACCTCGTCTTGTCCAAGACGAACCCCAAGTATTGCCCTTAACTACTGGCCAAATGGAAGAACTTTTAAAGAAACAAATGCAAGATACATTAGAAAAAATGGCACAGAAACTTCTACCAGAAGTTGCTGAAAAAATTTTAAAACAGGAAATTCATAAAATCCTAGAAGAACAACTATAAAATTCTAATATCTTCAGCAAAAAGAGAAACCACTTGTCCTTGTGAGTTTTCGTGTGAGTTTTCAACCAGGAGTTCACCACTTGGACCAAGCCCAATAACTGTGCCCTTGTGTGTTCCGGTCTGATCCCAGCTAATTTTAGTATTTGGAGTTAATAACGCGTATGATGAGTATTTCCCTTTGATCCAGGAAATGCCTTGTGTCTTAAAAGTATCAAAAGATTTTACAATAGCTGCAATAATTAGAGGCCTTATTTCATTTGCTGTGATTGTTTTTGGGCTTACAAACTCAGTTAAACTTATCGTTTTTTGATCCAAATCTTTTGGAGAATTTAAGCAATTAATGCCTATACCAGCGATAATAAAATGTTCTTGTTCATAAGTAGTGCCTTCGCATAATATGCCTCCTAATTTTGCATTATTTAAATATAAATCATTTGGCCATTTTATTTTTATATTTAGATTTTTTATTTTTCGTGTGAGCGCACTACATACTCCATAAGCAATAACAAGCGGGTGCCATGTCATGTGCTCAGTCTTTTTGGATCTCAATACTATAGATAAAAAAAGATTTCCTTCTTGTGAAACCCAAGACCTGCCAAGCCTGCCTTTGCCAGAAGTTTGTTGTATGGCAGAAATCCATGCCCCGTGAGGACAACCGCTATTGGCTAATTTTCGTGCAATATCATTTGTTGATGTGCACTTGTCCAATACGGTATTTGCCAAAATATTTTTCGTTTTCAATTTTCAACCAATAAAGAAAAATCTGCTGACTTAACAGAATGGGTTAATGCACCAACGGATAAAAAATTTACGCCTTTCATGAGATACTTTAGAATATTTTCTTCGCTTAATCCACCAGAAATCTCCACTAAGCTATAGGAATTTGTTTTTCTGATTTCTATAAGTGCTTTTTTCACCATTCGTGGATTAAAGTTATCCAATAAAATAATTTCTGGCTTTAGTTTTAGAGCGTCTCTGAGGTCTTTAATTGTTTTAACTTCTGTTTCAATCTTCAATTGTTTTGGATTATATTTTTGTGCTTGCGAGATTGCTTTTTTAATACTTCCTGCAGAATAGATATGATTTTCTTTTATTAAAATGCCCCCTTCAAGATTTTGACGATGTGGAAAACCACCGCCCACCTGTACAGCGTATAGAGCTAACGAACGATAAAATGGCAAATTCTTCCTGGTAGCCAAAATTTTCGGTGTTATTGACAGGTGTAATTTGAGGCTTTTCCATTTTTTTTTAACTTTAGTTACTAGTTTATTAGTCTGAGTTGCAATCCCACTTGAATAAGAAAGTAAATTTACTAGAGTTCTTTCGAGCGCTAAGAGAAACCGAGCACTTCCTGAAAAAGTTACAAGTACTTTGCCAGGGAAAAAACAAGCTCCATCTTTAATTTGTGACTTAACTCTTAAAACAAATCCCTCTCTCATGGCAATCTGTTTTGAGGCTTTTAAAAAGCCATTACCTGCAAATATTCCAGTTGATTTTGCAATGATTTTAGCTTGTATTTTTTTGTTTTTACTATTTTTATTTTGGCTATTTAGGACACCCAAGGTAGTCCAATCACGTCTCCAGTGGTCTTCTTTTAATCCGGCGTCAAGATATGCTATATAATTAACCTTAGGCATTTTTTATTTTTTAGCCAATACTAACTGAATAGTCTAGATAAAAAGAGAAGGCCCCAGAGATCTTGAATAAGATGCTCGAGGCCCTCAAACGAGGAGGTGGTGTGGTACAGCATTTTTGCTAAAGCAATACATGCTTTAGGCAACTTTTCGAACACTAATTCGATGTAAGTACTCTTGATAGTGTTCAAACTTTTTTTCAAAATCAGGCACAGGTTCGCCTGATTTTTTAATTAATCCAAATTTAAAAAAATCATAATGCTCATTACAAAAATTAAATCTATTTGCTTCGGCTTTACATCCCCAACTGTAACACCCTCCAGGAGCCGGGATGTGCCCTTTTATTTTTGTTTGTGGTTCCGTTGGTGTAATTTTCTTATGTGCAGTAGAAGGTTTATCTTGCGTTGTTTGTTCTGTCTGAGCAGAGTTATTCTGTTTCACATAGAATATATCGGAACAAGTTTCTAAAACTTTATAAAATTAATCAATTATTATAACTCATTGAAATATTTATTGTTTAATACAAAAAAGTTTATTATATAGACAGTGCGTTATTTTCGACACAACTATTTTTTTATTTATTTTAGACGATAATAAAATTGATGGAACAAGCTCATTTGTATCAGCCAGTCAACTCGTCTAATGAAATAAAAAGACTCATAAAATTGAGTATAAAAAAAATGTCGCCCACTTATCTTTGGACAGGTAGCGATAAAAACACCATTCGTGTTTCATTTTACGAAGGTGGCCCAAATCCGTATCTACTCCATGTTTGGGTTCCAAAAGAAATTAATCGCGAAGAGTTTCATAACCGCATAGACTGTTATTTCAATGTTGCACTTAATGACGCAAATATTTATTTCAAAACTCCCTGTATTGGGTCAACAAAAGATGGTTTGATTTTTCAGGTACCAAAAAAAACATATAAACTCCAAAGACGAAAAAAAATTCGATTACCACTTTTAGACATTATGGATGTCTTAGTTCAGTTTCCAGATCCTGAATTTAATTTTGTCACTTTGCACCGTCCTATTCTAGATTTAAGCGAGGGCGGACTTTCGTTTTTAATTTCTCACTTTGAACGAGAAAAATTCAAAAAAGGTACCACAATTGACAAAATGATCTTTTCACTTAATGACATAAAATTGCTTTTCAAAGCAGAAGTAGTTTATACACAGGAACTACAAGAAGGCTCAAAGTTTACAGGAGTTAAAGTAGGCGTTCAATTTTCACATCTAAAAGTTCAAGACAAACAAGCTTTGTGTCAAAACATATTAGATTTAAGTCAAAAATATTTTTCAGATATTGTTTAATTCTATAAATCTAAAATAATCGGTAATACAATTGGTTTTTTGCCAATGTTTTTATTGAAAAACCTTCTTAGCTCTAAACGTATTGTTTCTTGCAGGTCAATCAATTGGACATTCTGATGGAGTTGACTTTCATATTCTTTAACCACTCTAATAACTTGCTTTTTAGCTTCTTCGACTAACCAACCCTCTTGATTTTCGTGTACTAGTCCACGACTAATAATTTCAGGACCAGAAAGTATTTCCTGGCTTTTTTGGTTTCTAACTAAGAGAGAAAACACCACGCCCTTCTCTCCTAATTGTCTGCGGTCC
>JACQAU010000081.1 GCA_016194835.1 Deltaproteobacteria bacterium | reverse complement strand
ATGAAATCTTTATTTCGCTAACAGCAAATCCAAAAATGCTTTCAACCTATATTCAAGATCATAATGATCCAGTCATTATAGATGAAATTCAAAAAATCCCTCACCTCCTTGATGAAGTGCACCGTCTTATTGAAGATAAAAAACTTCAATTCATCTTAACCGGTTCTAGTGCACGCAAACTGAGACGTTTAGGAGTCAATATGCTGGGTGGGCGTGCCTATACTTATTTTATGTACCCCCTAACGGCGGCAGAGTTAGGCGAGGATTTTACTCTAAAGCATGCACTCAAGTTTGGTACTCTGCCACTGGCAATAACATCCGAGTCGCCACATAGATTTCTTCAAAGTTATGTGAAAACCTACTTAAAAGAAGAAATTCAACTTGAAGGCTTTACTCGCAACCTGGCTGCTTTTTCTCGATTTTTGCAGGCAGCTAGTTTTTCTCAAGCCGCACCTCTCAATATTTCTGCCGTAGCGGCTGACTGTTCTGTTGAGCGAAAGGTGGTTGAAGATTATTTTCAAATCTTACGAGATTTATTGCTTTCAATTGAAATCCCACTTTTTAAGAAGAGAGCCAAGAGGGAACTTATCGCAAAATCAAAATTCTTCTTTTTCGATGCTGGGGTTTTTCGTGCCCTGCGCCCCACCGGACCACTGGATGCAGAATCAGAATTGAATGGACCAGCCTTAGAAACTCTTATTTTACATCATCTTAAGGCAATGAATGACTATTTGGACTGGAATTATGAAATTTCTTACTGGCATACCCGCAACCACGAAGAAGTGGACCTTGTTCTTTACGGTCCGCGCGGTTTCTTTGCTATCGAGGTAAAGAATGCCGCCAGAATAAGACCTCAGGATTTTTCAGGATTAGAGCTCTTTCATGAAGATTACCCACAAGCCAAAAGATTCCTGATTTATGGCGGAACTGAAAATAAAATCAGATCAGGAATACAAATCATACCGGCTGAGCAATTTCTGCATGAAATTAAAGATTTACTAACGCATTAAGAACTTGTTGCATAACAAACGCACTGAAGTGCAATAAAATTAATAGCAAAGCTAAACGTTATGGAGCTAATTTGTAATAGTAGGCAACTCGCCAGGAGTTAGTTCAGAATCATTTTCGAAAGTTGCTCGTACTTTGCCAGAAGCAACTTCTCTTAGAGCTGTGACAATTACTCTGTTCTTACTTTTTACAAGCTGTTCTGATCCTTTATAAATTTGTCTTGCTCTTTTTGTAGCAAGATGTACAAGTTCGTACATATTGTCCACGTTTTTTAAACAATCTTCAATCGTAACCCTAGCCATACAATAACAACCTCTTTAGGTACACTTATCTTTATTTTATGGTTGAGTCAAGTGTTTCATACATCCTATCCAACTCAGCTTTATATCTTTTTTCAATAGCTCTTCTTTTTATTTTCAAAGAAGGAGTGAGCTCTCCGTTTGCGATCGAAAAATCCCTAGGAAGTAATGTAAATTTTTTTATCCTTTCAAAGCTTGCAAGTACCGCATTGACCTCGTCAACTTCTTTTTGAATTGCGGTATGAATTTTTGGGTTTTTAATTAGCTCGGTATAATCACTAAATAAAATTTTATTATCTATTGCGTATTTTGTTATTATATCACGATTTAAAGTCACTAAAGCAGTGAGATAATTTCTATTATCTCCATGAACTATAAAATGACAAATAAATGTTTTTGCTTTCAGTAGATTTTCTATTTTTTGCGGAGCAATGTTTTTTCCACCACTTGTAACAATGATATCTTTTTTTCGGTCTGTTACATGTAAAAACCCATCGTTATCAATAAAACCAATATCTCCTGTATAAAACCAACCTTCTTTGAGTGTTTCTGTTGTTTCAGTTGGCATCTTATAATATCCATTGAAAACTGATTTAGATTGAACAAGGATTTCTCCATCCTGAGTGGTTTTAAGGGAGACATCATGAAGTGGTTTCCCTACGGTGCCTATTTTGTTTTTTTCTAAACTATTTAAAGTCACTGGGCCACAAGTCTCTGTCAAGCCATAGCCCTCCAAAATCGTAAGTCCTAGAACTTGAAAAACATTAGCAATCTCAGCGGATAAAGGAGCTCCACCACAAAGAACAACTTTGAGGTTTCCTCCAAAATTTTTAATGATTTTTTGAAAAAATACTCTTTTACAAAAAAGATAATTCATTTTTTCTGTCAAAGAAGCCTGATTGTGTAAATACTTTTTTCCGCTTTCTAGTGCAGAATAAAAAATCTTTTTTTGCAGCTTGGTTGAGTGCTCGATGCGATCAGAAATTTTCCGCCATGATTTTTCAAAAATTCTAGGCACAGAAAATAAAACTGTTGGACGTATTTCCACGAGGGCTTGAGGTAATGCTTCTAGATTTTCTGCAAAACAGCCTTTCCAACCAAAAACATGAGTTGCAAAAGCTTCAGCTCTTCCGATAATATGAGAAAAAGGTAAATATAAAAGATCTGTTTCTGCTTCTGGCTTGAGGTATTTAGAAAAAATTTTTACGCAATTATCTAGCATGGCTTGAAAATTTTGATGAGTTAGCATGGCGCCTTTTGGAATTCCGGTTGTTCCTGAAGTATAACAAATTGTAACTAGATCATTTGGCTTAATAGAGAGTAGGTTTTTTTCAAAAAGCGCCGGGTCTTTGTTTTCTTCTATTTTTCCAAACTCT
>JACQAU010000080.1 GCA_016194835.1 Deltaproteobacteria bacterium | reverse complement strand
AGCGAAGCGAGAAAATAATATGGATTCATTTAAAATAGTCGACCCACTGGGCATACAACGAGTTGTACAGCCAAAGGGCGTGCTCCCACAACAAGCAGAGATTTTAAGCACCAGCCTTCCCATTGCAGAAGACGAGTTATTAGTAGAAGTAGAAAGTTTGAATGTTGATTCAGCAAGTTTTCATCAAATTTCAGAAAGCGCAGGCGGTGACGCTGCTAAAATACAAAACATTATTTTAGAACTTGTAGAAAAAAGAGGAAAATTACACAATCCGGTGACAGGCTCTGGCGGGATGTTTATTGGCACAGTTGCACAAATTGGTCCAAAATTTCCTGTTCAAGACAAACCTGTAAAGGTAGGAGACCGCATTGCATCACTGGTGTCTCTTTCTCTTACTCCACTAAATATCAAAAAAATTAAACAGATCTATCAAACAACAAGTCGAGTAGATATCGAAGGATATGCTGTTTTATTTGCTTCCGGAATTTTTTCTAAATTACCTGACGATTTGCCAGAAACTGTAGCTTTAGCGGTTTTAGATGTAGCAGGTGCTCCAGCGCAAACACAAAGGCTAGTAAAAGCCGGCAACGTAGTTGTTGTAATTGGTGGTGGTGGCAAATCAGGAATATTAAGTCTCTATGAAGCAAAAAAGACACCTGGAGCAAAAACTATTGCAGTCGACTACGATAAAGAAGCAATTCATCGTTTATCTGAGCTTTCTTTTGTGGATGAGGTTATTCATGCAGATGCAAGAAATGCGGTGGCACTCATGGATAAGATTTGGGATTTAACAAAGGGGAAAATGGCAGATGTTGTCATTAATGTTGCCAATATTCCGGACACTGAAATGGCAACTATTTTGAGCTGTCGCATAGGAGGAATTGCTTATTTTTTTAGCATGACTACCAGTTTTCAGAAAGCTGCGTTGGGAGCAGAGGGAATGGGCATAGATGTAGATTTAAGAATTGGCAACGGCTATTGCCCCTCCCATGCTGAAATAGCTTTGAATATTCTGCGCGAAAGCCCTGAAATTAATCGCATATTTATGGAAACTTATTCTTAATTTTTTGTGCCTATGTTTAAATTAAATCTTGATCAAAGTATTGTAAACCACTGTAGAGAATTAGCGTTGGAGATCTCAATACCAATCAAAAAACTAATTCAAGTACATACAACTGTAGCTATCGAAAGAGCGTCTCTAAGGCTCCTCGACGTTAATGGCGCCATTGAACACGGTAAGCAGTGTCTACCAATGGCTAATTTAGTTGTAGATCAAGTTAAGAAACAAAATAAATTAGATCAAGGCATTTTGTACTGGTTCGTCAACGGCTTAATACAAAAAAAAATACCAATAAGCACATTGGCTGCTGAAATCTCTAAAGAAAAGATTAATCTTTGCCAATTGCCATTGGCTGATAATAGTGAAATTGAACAAAAAACAAAAACTCTTTGCATAGAAGCTAAAAACCGTCTTACAGAAATGCGTAATGAACGAGATGAGTTGAGACAAAAAACTAAAGATAGCTTTAAAGTCCATCGCCCAGAAGGTCCGTTGCTTTATGTAATTGTAGCAACTGGAAATATTTATGACGACATTATCCAGGCAAAAGCTGCGGCACAGGCTGGTGCTGATGCAATTGCTGTAATACGAAGTACTGCACAATCTTTGCTAGATTATGTTCCACATGGAGCAACCACGCAGGGATTTGGCGGAACATATGCAACGCAAGAAAATTTTAAAATCATGCGGCAGGCTTTAGACGAAGAGAGCGGAAAATTGAATCGTTATATTAGATTAGCGAAGACAATTATCTCACTACTGCTGATGCTATCGAAAATGGTCATCAAGTATTAGCTTCACAATTTATTAATGAATGCTTAGCAAAACAAGCTCACATGACCGAAGATTGCATGGGGTTAGGGCATGCTCAAGAAATGAATCCAGAACACCCAAATTGCTTTTTATTAGAAATAGCCAGAGCTCAGATGACAAGGGATATTTTTCCTAATTCACCGATCAAATTTATGCCCCCTACCCGCTATAAGAGCGGAGATATTTTTTATAGTCACCTCATGGACGCCATGTTTAATTTTGTCGGGGTACTGACAGGACAAACTATTCAGTTGTTAGGCATGCCAACTGAAGCGATGCACACACCACTTTTACAAGATCGTTGGATGAGCATTAAAAATGCTAAATATATTTTTAATGGTGCCAGAGATCTGAGCCAGGAAATATCATTTCAACAAAACGGCGTCATTAACACATGGGCCCAGAAAGTTTTAGGTGAAACTCTAAAACATTTAGAAATGATAAAACACAAAGGACTTTTCAAGGCCATCGAAGACAGGGCATTTGCTGAGGTTAGTCGCACCGAAACAAGTGGCAAAGGCTATGACGGGGTGATAAAAAAACACCTGCAATACCTAAACCCATTTTTTGAGATATTTTAACTTATGAAAGAAACCAAAGTTAATCTTAAACACCTAAAACCATATGGCGATATTATGGAAGACGGCACTGTACAGTTATGTTTTACTCTGTCAGTCGAAGCCTCCCCTGAGGCGAGAGAAGCTGCAACTCTACTTGTACAAAAAATGGGCTTTGAGCAAATTAAAGTTGCCACTATGGAAAAAGTAGCGCAAGGGTTTTCGACTTTTGTGATTTATGGAAATACAAAACATTTTTTGGATTTTACAAAAATTAAAGTTTTAAAAATCGAATCACCAAAGCACTCCAGAGAAGAAATCGACGATATTATTAAAACAAAAATAGGTAAGAAACTAGTCGTTATCGGTGCTTGTACAGGTTATGACGCCCACACGGTTGGTATTGATGCAATTTTCAATATGAAAGGATTTGCCGGAGATTATGGTTTAGAGCGCTACCGCTGGTTTGACGCGAAAAACCTGGGTGCACAAGTGCTTAATCAAGATCTATTAAAGAAAGCAGTAGAACTAAAAGCAGATGTGGTTTTAGCATCAAAAGTTGTGAGTCAGCATAATATTCACATAAAAGACATGAGAGAGCTTATAGAGCTTGCGAAAAAAATGCATTTAAGAGAAAAAATTATTTTCATTGCTGGAGGTCCCCGCGTTACACATCCAATGGCCCTAGAGTGTGGGTTTGATGCTGGATTTGGAGTGGGAACTAAACCTTCTGAAGTTGCAAGTTTCATTGTAGAGGAATATATTAGTAGACTGAAAAAGCAAAAGAGGTTTTAGAAATTGGAACAAAAATACACTGATTTTGTATGCATTGGTAGGCATCGTGAACTCTCTGAGTTAAAAACTTGCATACAAGCGCAGAAAAATATTTTACTTGAGGGACCAGTAGGAGTTGGTAAAACACATTTGGCTTTATCTGCTACGAAAGAATTTCAATTTCCAGTTTTTCGAGTAGATGGTGATAGTAGATACACAGAACAAAAACTAACAGGCTTGTTCGATCCTCCCACGGTTTTGAAAAAAGGTTACTCCGAAGACACATTTTTTCCTGGTCCACTGGTAGAAGCCATGAAAGCCGGAGGCATACTTTTTATCAATGAACTCAATCGACTACCCGAGGGCGTGCAAAATATTTTACTCCCAGCTATTGATGAAAAAATTGTTTATATTCCAAAAATTGGCTGCTTGAGAGCAAAGCCTGGATTTTTAGTAATAGCAACTCAAAATCCAAAAGAGTTTGTTGCTACTTCACACTTAAGCGAGGCTATTTTAGATCGATTTGAACTAATTGTAATAGATTATCAATCAGAAGAAGAAGAAATTGAAATTATAAAAAGTAAGTGTTTTCTTCTTATGAATGATTTAGAAGCTGGGATAAAAAACTTACTACCTAAATTAGCTATTCGACTTTGTCGTATGACACGGAACCACTCAAAAGTAAAACGTGGAGCGTCCATACGCGCCGCTATTAGTATAGTTGAGCTTTGCAGTGTTTTTTTAAAACAACAAAACTCTTTAGATTCTGCGTTTTTAAAAGCTGCACTGCTTGCTCTGCCCACCCGCATTGAGTTGGAACGCGAAATAGAAACTCAACTTTCTTTAGAGCAAGAAATGAAAAATCTGATCCAAGAGTGTGTGGAAAAAGTATTAGATGGTGATGAAAACGAATTAAAAAAAAAGCCCTTTTAAATGTACAAAATAAAAAAACAATTTTAATACCGAAAAGAGACGCATTGTTTTTTGAAAACAACAAGAAACTTGCTTTTATTCCACCAGAGTTTATCAACCATTCTTTAGATCCCAAAGATGATATAACACAGGATCTTGCAAATTTATCTGCATGGGATGTGGCTATTAGATATCATGAAATCAAAACCAAAGTGGCTTACCGGGATATAATCAAAAAAATAAGGACACTTTCTGTAAATGCAGTTTTAGAAAAAGCACGTGCAATTTTAGGCTCTGTTTCATATCCTTTGATGTCTCAAACAGCACCTTTAGATGAAGTCCCCTATGGTGCGTTAGAGCCAGAGTTGGATTTGGAGCAAACCTTAGAAAATGAAGCACTTTTTTCTCTACATTCTAACAAGGCATCATTATCTACAAACTCAATTTGGATGAATTATCAAACACATCGAAAACAACCTGTTATTTTGACGCTAGACACAAGTCTTTCGATGACTGGCGAGAAACTTGCGCTTACTTCTGTTGCACTTGCCGTAGTTTTACTTCAGTTTCCTGATGATCCAATAGGCATTGTGGCATTCGAAAACGAAGCTCAAGTATTAAAAACTCCAGAAGAACAAATAAGAATTGAAGAGTTACTGGAAAAATTTTTAGATGTGCCAGCACAAGGCTATACGCACTTAGAAAGCGGGTTAAAGACTGCTTTAAGATTAGTTTTTAGCTCTAAACACCAAGGCATATTTAAGTCTCCCTCCACCGTATTACTTACAGATGGGAAATATACGGCTGGTAGAGATCCGGCTTATTTGGCTCATAGGTTTCCACACCTTATTGTTTTAAAGATGGGCAGAGAAAAAGCAAGTCTTGACCTTTGCATGGAAATGGCAAAAAAGGGACATGGATTGTTACGAGAGGTAGATGAACTAGAGGTATTACCAATGGTGATGTATGGTGTGGTAAAAGATTTATTGCGTGGAAGGTCTGTTGGGTAGTACATATAACGATGGGAATGGAGGAGAGAGAAAGATGAAAGATGATTATAAGTTGGCCGGAGAGACCACAAAAATTGAACTTGAAGTTGAAAAAACAACTAAGGAAAAACTTGTGGCTATGGAAAAACACTCAAAATTCACTATTTCAGAACTAGCCAATACTGCGCTGAAAAGGTTTATTTCAGCACACAAAGACTTTCTGCCACCAAGTCATACCGTGGATTAAGTTCTTTAATGCGCAACTTTCTGCGCACTTATGCAACAAATTGCACCGTTTGAGTGAAACTAAATTTAAATTTTAACTCTTTGCGCATAAATATTTACACCTCAACATATATCTGATACGCAGCAGTAAGCAGAACCTAAAGGAAGGTTTTACAAACATCAGAACAAATAATAAAAGCAATACGGAATACAAAACATAGTTTCGAAGTAGACGGAACTGTGAAAGTAGTATGGAAAACAGAAAGCGGAAGACGCTATAATATCAATGAAGTCACCATGGGTGAAAAAAATATGACTGTTTATGGGATGGAGCAAGAGGAAACTGCGAGTAAACTTGAGACATTGGTAAAACAAAAGAAGATAATAGCAATGTTTGGACTCATTTCAGATAATGATATTAGCTGCAGCAGCTTGCGTGTACAGGGCTTTACCGCTGATGGCTATGTCTTTAAGTTTAATTTTGAAATGGGAGATTAATATTTGTATTTGCTGATTTGAATAAACCTATGCCACAGGTAGCTTCACTTAATTGGTTTTATTTGTAGGTTTATAAAAAATTTTTACTTCTG
>JACQAU010000075.1 GCA_016194835.1 Deltaproteobacteria bacterium | reverse complement strand
CTCCAGATGGGGTTGTGGCACTGGCTATTGACGCTGCTGTCAAAGGAAATTTCAAGTCCCTGGTTTCAACCTTAGACAATTCTCTTAGAGACACGGTAGACAAAAATGAACTTGCACAAAAATTTAAATCCCTAGAACCACCAGGACCAAATGTCTCGCTAAGCATATCCGCTCATTCGCTCACCTCTCAAAAAATAGATAATATTACCACCGAAAACACTTACGAAGTGCAAGTAACACGAGCTTTTCACCCCTTAGCAACGCTCAAGAGCATATGTAAAACCATCACAAGAATACAAAGAGTACATACTTTTTGTTTCATTCATGAAATTAAATTTGAACCCACGGACCCAAATGAAAATAAATTGCCACCAAATGGAATCTATAATAATCCGGAGGGCTCGCCTCTGTTACCGCTTATCCAAGCTACTCAATCTACTCTTGATATCGAAATTTACACTATGTCAGACAGTAGTCTGAGAGAAGCGTTGAGGGACGCACTCAAAAGAAATGTTCGTATCCGTGTAGTCAAAGAACCTTCTCATTTTGCAGATCCATGCGATCTATTTGCACAACCTGTGTCTCCTGCTGTGCCTGCTGTTGTTTCTGAACATTGTCTAGACTTAAGAAAACTTGTCTCTGAAATTCAAGCCTCACCACAAGGAGCTTTTGTCCCCTATGCACTTTGTAAACCAGGTGACAAGTTTTGTTTTCAACATGGAAAAATAGTCATTTCTGATAACAAAGTAGTAATGATCAGCACAGGTAATTTTGACGCCAGCAATTTGTGCGACACCAAAGACAATCCTAGCAAATGCAATCGAGACTTTAGCTACATTACTGATGAAAAAGAGATAGTATCTACACTCGAAGCTATTTTTGAAAGCGATCTAAAGTCAATCCCATATGACTTAAGCGCTTTGCTCACAGCTCATAACAACCAAAAGCTCACCGTAAGTCCGTTGTCACTGACTCCACTAGTGGATTTTATTAAAAGTGCTCAAGAGTCGATTCAAATCGAAAATCAATACCTCAAGGATCCAACGATCAACCAAGCTTTAATAGACATGGCAGGCAAAAAAGTGAAGGTTTCTGTAACTGTATCCAGCCCGTGTAGCATTCAACGACCAACGAAAGCTGAAAAACAAGCATTTTCTGAAATTTATACAAAATTTGATGCTGCAGGAATTCAGTCCCAGATATTTAATGTCTCGCAACTAATCAATGACAATCCAGGCTACATGCATGCCAAAGTTATTATCATTGATGGAAAGCGTGCATGGATGGGCTCTGTCAATGGCTCAACAACTTCGCTTATGCATAACCGAGAATTTGGCATTTTTTTTGAAGATCATGAGAACGTAATAAAACTTCAAAATGTAATGCAGCAAGACTTTGCAGATCCCAGAGGTGAAACCTGGCAGGATGCAATAGAGTGCACGAAAGATATTCCATCCCAACCAATACCATCAAGATCTGACACACGAGGCGGATAATTGGTGACATAGTTAGATTCTACCGAAAAAGTCAGATTCTACTAAAAAAGGCTGAATCTGCTTTGTCAGCAGAATCTAGTTATTGTGCTAACTCTTTGATCAATTTTGCAACGTTAAGCCGCCCGCACTTTGCTGATTGAAGCAAGATTTTCTCTGCATTATTACACATCACATCAAGCATTTGTGCCTGTGTAAGATTTTTCTTTAAACTTAGTGCCAAAGCCAATGCTCCTGAAACCTGAGGAGTAGCCATAGATGTGCCACTTAGTTTTTTATATGTATTTTTAAGATATGAACTATAAATATTACTTCCTGGTGCTGCTACAAACACTGTGGTTTTTCCAAAATTAGAAAAAGAACTCAGGTTATCGTTTTCATCACTCGATGCTACAGCAATGACACCAGAATATGAAGCTGGGTAGGTGGGCGTTTTATCATTATCACTTTTATCATTACCTGCAGCAGCTATTACGAAAATGCCTTGTTTAATAGCATCCTGAATGGCTTCGTTTAACAAGTCTGATTTGCCTCCTCCACCCCAGGAGTTTGAAATTACATTGGCACCCATTGCTGTTGCATATCGAATTGCTTTGATTGCATTTTGTGCAGTACCACTTCCATCAGAGCCTAAAAACTTTACAGGCAAAATACTCACCTCGGGCGAAACTCCAACAGTACCTAGTCCGTTTAGTTCTGCACCAATAATGCCGGCCACGTGAGAGCCATGACCATTGTCATCTAAGCCATTGCCCTTGTTGTTATAAAAATCAAAGCCATAAACATCGTCAACATAACCATTATTGTCATCATCTACTCCGGCGGCACCATTTTTCTCCTTTTCATTGATAAACATATTTTGAGACAAATCTTCGTGAGTATATTCTACTCCTGTATCCACTATTGCTACGAGAATGCTTCTAGAACCTTTGGTGGTTTTCCATGCCTCCGTTAGGCCTAATTTACTTTTTGAATAATCCATTGTGTCGCCACCCGGTGATGGACTTACAGAAGGAGTCGGAGATGGACTAGGAGAGATTGATGGCGAAGGCGAAGGTTTAGGAGATAGACTTGGAGTTGGAGTTGGCCAAGGCGATAGTGAAGGCGTGGGTGTAGGTATTGGTTTTTTCTTGCCAAAATCTATAGAATATACATAGTTGGGCTCGCAAAAATTATTTTTGCAAAGCGTTTTTGCTTCTTGATCAGTAATGAGTCTGATCTCAGTACCGACTTTCATTAAAACACCATCTGTTTTAATGCGTTCAGCACTGCTACAACCAATCAATAAAATAAAGAAAAGAACCGAAAAAACGTGTTGAATACGAAAATAAAGCGTCATAAAACCTCCTTGTTTTTAGAAAACAAAAGAACCTCCTTGTTTTTCAGAAAACAAGAAAACCTCATTATTTTCTAAAACACTTTATAATTGCTTTCGAAAAACTTACTTTTTTGTCCCCACACTTACATCACCCACACTTATATCAAACGGACACCGACTAAGAGTATCTTGCATAAACTGTGCTAGTTTGCATAAAAATAATAAAAAAAAATCATTAATAAAAACAACAAATTCTTTAAATATAACTAATATAAAATACTCAGATTATTTCTACACCATAGGCAAATATTCACCACTTGCTAGGCCATTATGGCACCTGTAAGGTCTTAGGACTTATGACAAAATGCTGGTTAAATTTTTCCTACCTATATTTTATATAATATTTAAAAATTAAACTATTAAACTTAAGCTTTTTGAATTATTTTTAAAAGTAGCATGGATAGTATTACCGCCGTCATGGAGCAACACACAAAACAGTCTTTTTTGAAACGTTTGGCAGGCCAACTTGGAAACCGCATATTAAACTTAATGCATTTTGCAGGTGGCTTTGGATTGCTTTGCCATCGAACATTCAAAGAAATGTTTCAGCCGCCCTTTTATTTCAAACTAGTAATCGAACAAGCTTATAACATAGGCGTACAATCTTTTCTTTTAGTTTTAGTCACAGGGCTAGCAACAGGTTCTGTCATGGCTTTGCAATTTGGTTATGGTCTTTCTAAATTTGGTGGCAAACTCTATGTTCCAAAAGTTGTGGCGCTAGCCATTTTAAGAGAAATGGGGCCAGTATTTACAAGTCTCCTGGTGGCTGGACGAATTGGCTCAGGCATTGCCTCTGAAGTAGCCTCCATGAAAGTAACCCAACAAATAGACGCCATCCGTGCATTAGGAACAAGTCCTATAAAAAAAATTGTAATCCCCAGACTTCTAGCCAGTCTTATCGCACTTCCAATATTGACATTATTTGCTGATTACATTGGTCTTTTAGGAGCCTTGCTTGTTTCTCTCAAAGATCTCAATATCAATTGGGAATATTTTTTAACAAAATCTCTAGAGACATTAAGAATGACAGATCTCTTAAATACAATGCATACGAATAAAGATCAGAAAATAATTCTTGATGTTAAAAATCTTCATAAATCATTTGGGATAAAAATAGTTCATCAGGGTGTAAGCTTTCAGCTACTAGACGGTGAAATTTTAGGTCTCTTTGGAGTTTCAGGAAGTGGGAAAAGTGTGATCCTGAGATCTATTATTGGCCTCGAAAAACCAGATAGTGGAGAAATCACGTTTGAAGATAAAGACCTGACCAAACTATCCGAAAGGGAACTTATTCCCATACGGACAAAAATTGCTTTTGTTTTTCAGAATGGAGCTCTTTTTGATTCGCTTACGGTCGAAGAAAACCTCTCTTATCCTCTTATTGAACACACACAATTGAATTCAGAAGAAATTCATCAAAGAGTAAACACCATGCTTGAACTAATTGACATGAAAGGTTCAAATCACTTATTGCCTGCCGAGCTATCTGGAGGAATGCAAAAACGTGCGGGACTTGCCCGGGCAATTATTATAGAACCAAAAATTATTTTATTTGATGAACCAACAGCCGGGTTAGATCCAATTAATACTCGACGGTTTTTAGAAAACATTAAGAAATTAAAATCAAAAAAAATCACAGGCATTTTTGTAACTCATGACATCCCAAGCGCATTCGAAATTTCTGATCGCATTGCAATTTTGTATCATGGTATGATTTATGTAATTGATAAAGTAGAAAAAATTAAACAATTAAAAGACCCGCTCGTTCAATCTTTTATTCGAGGAATCGAAGAGGAAACTCAATATGCGTAAACAATGGGAGATGGAAACAAAAGTTGGAATTTTTATAATCCTAGGGACTTGTCTTATCATGCTTGCTGTTGTGCTTTTAGGAGGGGTGGATAGTTTCTTTACAAGTCAAAACAAGTACTACATTCATTATCCTTCTATAGAAGGCCTTGTCACAGGTAGTAAAGTAGTCTTAGGCGGTTTGAGAGTTGGTTTAATTGACAAAGTAGATTTTGATACAAATAAAAAAGATATAAAAATAGATATACTAATTGAAAAAAAGTATGCCGATTGGATACGCAAGGATTCTGTTGCAGAAATATTAACTCAGGGAGTTCTTGGAGACAAATATATTTCTATCAAACCAGGAACACAAGAAGTGCCTGTATTGCCAGCTCTATCGGAGATTACAACTCAGGCGACACTTGGGTTATCACAGTTTTTTTCTAAGGGCGATCAGCTTTTGATTTCAC
>JACQAU010000074.1 GCA_016194835.1 Deltaproteobacteria bacterium | reverse complement strand
ACCAAAAAACTAATAAACTCTGCAATCTCATGTGGTAAGGCCAGACGTTGCAGTGCAGTTTGCTGGCTCAGAATTTTTAATTGTTCTTCAGTATTATTTTTTCTAGTCAAATCTGTTTCTATAAATCCTGGGCAAACTGCATTTATCAATACACCGTGTTTACCAAATTCAATTGCAGCTGTTCTAGTTAGGCCAATTAATCCTGTTTTAGAAGCACTATACGCCGCTCTGCCCTCACGACTGACTATCCCATAACACGAGCTTATATTAATAATTCGTCCCCATCCTTTATTAGCCATCTTTGTAGCAAAAAACTGAAGCAACAAAAATGCAGCGCTTAAATTTATAGTAAGCATTCTTTGCCAGTCTTCAATATTGGTTTTTGGAATAGTATTAATAATATTCTCACCAGCGTTATTGATGAGAATATCTGCTGTAAGATTGACGTTTTCTTTTAAATAAGCTTGTACGGATGATATATCAGATAAATCCAAATCATGACGGGATGGTGCAATTACCGTTAGATTTTCATCTTTGAGTTTATTTGCTATCGCCTTTCCAATACCACGTGATGCTCCAGTGATAAAAACTTGTCTAGACATTTATACAATCTCCTTTATGGAAATATTTTCTCTGGGTTCAATAACCCATTTGGATCAAAAGCTTTTTTAATCCTCTTCATAAGTTCCAACTCTGATTTCGAATAAGCAAGGGGCATGTATTGTTTTTGCGAATATCCAATCCCATGTTCACCAGACAACGTGCCTCCTAAGCTTATCGTAAGTTTAAAAATTTCTTCTATCGCTTGAGGTAAAGTACAATTCCATTTCTGATCTGTCATATCTGTTTTTAAAATATTAACGTGCACATTTCCATCTCCCGCATGACCATAGCATACAGTTGTTAAACCATACTTTGCTCCGGTTTCTTTGACTCCACAAACTAATTTTGGCAGTTCATAACGCGGTACCACGGTGTCTTCCTCTTTATAAATGCTGTGTGATTTGACTGCTTCTCCAATAGCCCGGCGAACACGCCAGATCTCTTTTTGTTTTTCAGAGTCCTCTGCAATAATTACATCTGTAGCGCCTTTACTGAGAGCGAGTTCTCCAATTTGATTTCGATCGTCTTCTAAGATATCTATTCGATTGCCGTCAACCTCAATAAGCAGTAATGCTTCTGCGTTGCCATAGGGAAGTTTTATGCCCAAGTGTTTTTCACTTGCTTGTATCGCATCTTTTTCCATAAACTCGCAAGCCGAAGGAATAAACCCAGCTCTAAAAATATCAGATACTGTTTGCGCTGCAACTTCTAAAGAAGAAAAAGTAACAAGTAAGATTTGGCGATATTTTGGGAGGGGTAAAAGTTTAAATATAATTTTAGTTACAACTGCCAAAGTGCCTTCTGAACCAGTTAAGAGTTGAGAAAGACTATAGCCAGTGACATTTTTGAAAAGTTTTCCCCCATGCCTAATTATTTCTCCAGATGGTAAAACTGCTTCGATTCCTAAAACATAATCTTTCGTGACTCCATACTTGAGTGCCCGTGGACCTCCGGAACACTCAGCGACATTTCCTCCTAAAAAACAACTCCCACGTGAAGCGGGATCTGGAGGATAAAATAGTCCCAAAGCTTCTACCATATTTTGAAAAACTTCAGTAATAACACCAGGCTCTACGGTGGCAACTAAGTTTTTTTCATCTATTTCTAAAATTTTATTCATTTTCTCTAATGAAAGAACAATCCCTCCTTTTATAGGAAGTGCTCCACCCGAAAGACCAGTGCCCGCGCCTCTGGGAGTTACGGGCATATGAAACCGTTCAGAAACTTTTAGAACATGTGCTACTTCTTGAGTGGAGACTGGTAACACAACAAGATCTGGTTTAAAAACCAGATCCTCTGTTTCATCAGAGCTGTATTTTTCTAAAGAGTCACCATATTGCAAGTAGTATTTCTTGCACTGGATCAACATAAACCTAAAAACACATATTCTCAAAGAAAATTTAACTTGCCTAGTTTCCATAAAAAACGGTAAATTTACCTAATGTACATACTTGTCACGATCTGCCAGATTCATGGGCGCTGCGCTATGTTACCTATTGTATAAAACCTTGGAGTTATTCATGCACAAAACTATTTTACTCACAGGCGGAGCTGGATTTGTTGGTTCAAATTTAGCTTTGTTTTTAAAAAGAGATTTCCCAGCTACAAAAGTAATCGTATTGGATAATCTCAAAAGACGGGGTTCAGAACTTAATATAGAACGCTTTAAAAAAGAGAATATTGTCTATGTTCATGGAGATTTGAGAAACCCAGAAGATATAGCAAACACCGGTCCATTTGATCTTTTAATTGACTGTGCGGCTGAACCCTCAGTCATGTCTGGCTATCAGGGCAACACTCAATATGTAGTTAATACCAATCTAAATGGCACAGTGAATTGCTTAGAGGTTTTAAAAAATTATAAAGCGGATCTTATCTTCTTATCTTCCAGCCGCGTTTATCCATTTCAAAAAATAAATGCCTTAAAATATAAAGAATCCAATACCAGGTTTGATTTTGAAAGAAATCAAGCTATAACAGGTGTTTCTGAGCTGGGGATATCCGAAGCCTTCCCTTTAGATGGCGCTCGCACACTTTATGGGGCAACCAAGCTTGCCTCAGAGCTTATGATCGAAGAGTATTGCGATATGTTTGGGTTAAAAGCCATAATTAATAGATGCGGTGTACTTACGGGACCATGGCAATTTGGCAAAATTGATCAGGGCATTATCGTACTTTGGTTAGCGAAGCATTTTTACAAAAGCACTCTTTCTTATATTGGGTTCGAAGGTTCTGGAAAACAAGTAAGAGATATTTTGCACATAGAAGATTTGTATTCACTGTTAAAAATTCAAATTCAAAATTTCAATCAACATAGCGGTAAAAAAGGACACTCAGCAAATTGCAAATGATATTTTTACATGGATAAAAAGTAATCAAGAACAATTGAAAAATATTTTAGGCTAGCAACTGATCACTTACAGGAATCCAAATTTGCCACAAATCCTAAAGTCTCAACTTCAGTTTCTTTAAGAGATTTCCAGTTTCGATAGGCTGTCTCATAGTTGCAGCCTAAAATTTTTGCTGTCTGATATGGGGTTTGAGCTAAGCCTCTAATCATAACAACTGCAATATCAGCTCTCCAGTTTGTCCCAAAAAGTAATCGCATCCTTAACCATAAGTGACTAGCAATAACATGTTTTCTGGGTCTAATTTTCCTTTCGTCAGCAGCTTGAAGGCAGGGAATAGGCAAACCAAATCGAGCAAAAAAAGGATCCACACCCAGTCTTTTGCCCTGGAGTGCGTCAAAACGGGTCGTCTTAAAATATGGAGCATATTTGCCAAGTTTTTTTTCTACCAACCGAATGATCACACGCCATCTTAAATCCCCTTCGTTTGCTTGATGAAGGGCAATACCACCTAACCAAGCTAAGTTTATTGGCGAAAGGTTTACTGAAAGCGCTTTTACTCTTTCAACATGTATAAGCTCTCTATATTCTCTGAGCCAAGCTAGAATAAGCTTAAGCATTTT
>JACQAU010000094.1 GCA_016194835.1 Deltaproteobacteria bacterium | reverse complement strand
GTGAAGAAGGTATTACTGGTACTGGAATAATCGGACGCGGAATTGGTTTATTTTTACTTTTATGTTTTGTAAAAGATCGACAGGCAGAAAGCCTTATGCTCTCTGATAAAGGCTTAATGATCCAAGTGGGTAACCTTTTTATGGAAAAGGAAAGCCGAAATTCCATTGTTGGTACTCTGGTAGCTCTCAAACTGTCATTATGAAGATTGTACTTAAAAACAGTTGCGGGGAGTTTTGCACTGAACGAGGGAATATCGGATTACCAAAAATAGTGAAGCTTACTGTTGAAGCAATTAAAAAAAAAGAACATCTTGAAATTGATCGGACAGGGGTTCTCATTCTTTCTGTTTCTTTTGTCAATGAATTTGTATCTGCAGTTGCATGTTGCTGCTCTCAACATGATTTTGAAACTATAGTTTCATTTTCTCCACCATTAGAAGAACTTTATATTCGCCAAATTAGAAGGCAGTTTGAGTTAAATAGAAAATAAACGCATCGTATATTGTAAACTACTCTTCATGCTTAAGCGCTAAGAAGCGGAAAGTTTTAAAGTCCGCCGTAGCTGCGGTGTACATGATTTTTCGGATGATGTCATAACGTACACTTTTATCCGCCTGGATTGCTAAAAAACCCTCAAAAGGCAGGGGTTTGCCTTTTTCATCACGAGCTTTGGATTTGAGCCGTAAGAGTTCCGATTTTTCTTTTGCTTTTAAAAGTGCATCATAAAGTGCAACAATTCTTCTTCCGCCTTCATCTAGGTCTGATGTTTTGAAAGTATACACACTATTACTACTGCCTGCTTCAGAGGCTGTTTGTATAAAATCAATAATACGGTTATTTTCGAATGTAAGTCCCTCTGGTGTAATTATTACTTGTAAAGTATCAGGTGGAGTGTCTAAAGAAAAAGAATAAGGAAGTTTGATGCCATTCACTGTACTAAATGAATTTGTGCTAACAGCATAGATTTTTAATAAGAAAATTAAAACAACTATAAAAATATCTAACATGCTAGTTAATTGTAGATCAAAAAAGTAAGAGAGTTTCTTTTGGGACCTTCTTTGTCGGATGGACCTATAAAAAGGCATTTTAACTATCTCCTAAAAGATTTCCAAATATAACTTCTGGAAAAAGAAATCTTATTTGCTCGTCGATTCCATTTCGTGGATTTTTTGCAAAGAAAACGGGATCTATTTTTTCTAACAATCTCATTCCATCCATCACGGCAATAATTGTTTCATAATTGGTTCCAGCAAACGGGACTAAGACTATTTTGTTTTCCGCTGGAAATTTTTGTTTTACTTCAACTAGAGTATTATGAATGCTTTTAATATCTGGTTGCCCGGGCATAATATTGGGGATTTTTTTTGGTGTAATTTTTTGAAATGGGCTCCAAATTTCAACTTCGCTTTCTCGTAAAGTTACGGTCAATTGCAAAGGTTTTTCTAAAAGCTTCTTTGCAATATCTTGTGGATTAATTGTTGGAAAGGGAGAATCCATAGAAACTAGCACCAAAAATGCCATAGTAAACAACAAAAAGCCAATCAGTACAACCATTGTGTCTATTATAGGCACAAGGTTTAAGAATATTTGATGACGTGGTTTTCTTTTTCTCGAGCTTGGTCGTTTAAACAACGTGACTCCCTCTGGTTTTTATGCTTCTTTTTCTGAAGAGTGTCGAAACTTTCTAGCAGAAAGAAGATCCATAAGTTTGACACCAAATTCGTCTATTTCTTCTAAAATTTTTGTTGCACGGTTGGTGAGTATTGTGTGCGCAATCATTGTAAAAATAGCTGTTATCAGTCCTAAGGCAGTGGCATTCATGGCTTCTGAAATGCCCATTGCTAAAATTGCTTGTCGTTGAACTGGGTCGCCTTGTACTGCGATAGAAGCAAAAGCCTTAATGAGGCCCATAATGGTTCCTAAAAGCCCTAGCAGAGTTGCAATATTTGCTATGAGTGCCAAGTTTGGAAGTCTTTTTTCTAATTTAGGAATAACTTCTAGGCTTGCGGCATCAATGGCGTTTTGGATTTGTGTTTCGTCTCGCGAAGCTCTTTGAAGTCCGGCTTTTAAAACTTTAGGCAGTGCTGCCTGTCCAGCTCCGTTACAAACTCTAATAGCTCCGTCCAGATCGTTTGCCAAAATATATTTTTGCACTTCGAACATAAATGAAGCGCCATCTGTATTGTATTGATAAAACAACCTAATAAATCTTTCGAAAGCCACGGCAATAGAGATTGCAAATACAATCATGATCGGAATGAGTGCCCATCCACCTGGACCTTGAAAATCTTTAATAAAATTTTCTAAAAAACTTTGTGCATATACATATGTTTGTGGTTCCATGAGAAAACTTCCTTTCCCTAGTTTGTAAGTTCGAATTAACGCTTACTTTCTCAGTTTTAAACTAATTAGATTATGCTGAATAAGTCAGATTCTGACTTATTCAGCATAATCTAATTAAGTTTCCTTAATATTAATGATACCTGATTTAATGTGGTGGTCAACTATTCTAAGAAGTTTTCAAATGCTTTTCTATAGCATTTAAGTATGTTTCTTTTGGTTGATTGCCAATAAATTGTTCTATTGCCTGGCCCTTATTGAAAAAAATAACTGTTGGAATTCCTCGGACATGATATTTACTCGGTGTGTTAGGGTTCTGGTCAATGTTTACTTTGCAGATTTTTATTTTTTCTGTGTATTCGGTAGCTATGGCATCAAGGGTAGGGGCCAGTGTTTTGCAGGGATTGCACCACTCTGCCCAAAAATCAACTATTATGAGTTGATTTGATTTTAATACCATATCCTCAAAGTCAGCATCAGAAACTTCTAAAACATTTTTTATATGTCCCATGATATTATATTTGTTAGCATTGTTTTTATTTCAGGTCGAGGAAGATTTTTATGAATAAAATAAGGGATTATTTATTAGCATCTGCAAATGAGTCAAAAAGTGTCCAGGACGATTTTATTAAAGAAAATATTGTTACGTTGATCGAAGCTGCAAGAATTATTGCTGAAACTATACAAAATGGAGGAAAAATTTTGATTTTTGGTAATGGAGGTTCGGCAGGAGATTCTCAACACATGGCAGCAGAAATGGTAGGCAGACTGCTTGTTGAACGAAGACCACTTCCTGCAATTGCGCTTACTACGGATACTTCTAATCTAACAGCTATCGGCAATGACTATGGATACGAGTTCGTTTTTTTAAGACAAGTTCAAGCTTTAGCAAAAAAAGACGACGTGATTTTTGCTATTTCAACTTCGGGAAATAGTAAAAACGTGTTGTGTGCTGTGGAAGCGGCGCGAAAAATAGGCTGCAAAATACTTGGATTAAGTGGAGGTAGTGGTGGTGAGCTAAAAAAATATTGTGATTTATTTATGTCAGCAAGACTTGGAAAAAATTCAAGTCGTATTCAAGAAGCTCATATTTTTGCAATTCATAGCATTGTTGATTTAATGGATCGTTTTTTTCTTGGGTCTGTTCATGTATAAAAAGAGAGGCGAAAAATATATATGCTTTTTTCTATACCAATAGAAACACATTTAAAAGTAAGCCTTTTGACTAGAATAATTGCTAAAATTATTGATTTACTTTTATTCATGCTATTAGCTATTGTTTTGCCCCTTCCTCTTGGCCCATTATTAGGTTTTTTGTACAGTCTTTTTGCGGATGGATTTTGTTTTGCAAATTTTAGAGGACAAAGCATTGGTAAGAAAATTATGAGATTAAAAGTCATTCATAGATTGCAAAAAAGACCTGCTAATTTTAAAGAATCTGCATTACGTAACTTGCCATAGGAGTAGTAACGTTTTTTTCATTAATTCCTATTTGGGGATGGTTTATTTTAATTATATTAGGAATTCCATTTATGGTGATCGAAGTTTATCTTATTCATAAAATGGAAGGTGGCCATCGTTTAGGCGATGTCATGGGGGATACAGAAGTTGTTATAGAAAATAAATGAAAAAATTCTATTTTAAACCTATTCCAGCTGCAAAAAAATGGCCAATTTTTTTAGCAACTTTTTTTGCTTATTGTAGCCTTTATCTGATCACAAACAGGATCCATCTAGGGGAGCCAGTACAATTGTTTTCTTTATGGGTTGACCAAGCGGTTCCGTTTATGAGTTTCACTGTTTGGGTTTATTTAACGCATTTATTTTTTGTAATATCAGTAGTGTATTTTTTTAACGACGATATTATTTTTTCAAGATTTTTTTATGCACTCAATATTGGTAGTTTGTTGTCGATAGTAATTTTCTTCTTTTATCCTACTACAATCGAAAGAAAGGCTCACATTTTCAATTTTGCTAACGAAATGGTTTTTTGGTTTGTGTATACGTTAGATAATCCGGTAAATTGTTTTCCTTCTTTGCATGTTTTTTGGGTTATGATTGGTTTAATTCCGCTTTTTTATAAGAAACCAAATGGTTTTATTTGGATATTTGCATGGGGTATGTTAATTATTTTTTCTACAATGACCACTAAACAACATTATTTTGTAGATGTACTGGGTGGAACACTTTTAGCTTTTCTGAGCTGGCGATTCACAAAACTGCTATTTTGAACAATAAGTACTTAGAACGCTTTTTTCCGTTTAAAAGCAGTTTTGGATGTGTTTTCGTCAGATTTTTTCCTAACTCTTCCTTTGGCAAATTCTAACGGAATAGGATAATTAAACACTTCCATTAATGCAGATAAAACATTGTGATCCCACTGGTTGGGTTCATTCTCTAGCATTTTTTTAATAGCAACTTCAGGGCTACAACCTTCGGGATTTTCTGGATTTTTAATGGCATAACTGCAAAATTCATTAGCAACTGCAATTAATCGTGCCATGGGATGAATTGCATGTTTTCTTAAACCCACTGGATACCCTTGTCCCGTACAGTTTTCGTGGTGTTGAAATATAATTTGTAAAATATCATTTGGTATACCTTTTACTTTTCTTAAAATCTCCATGCCGCGCATTGGGTGTGACTCGATAATTTTTGTTTCTTCTGGGTTTCTGTCTCTTTTTGGTTTATTCAGAATGTCTCTATCAATTTCTTTTTTCCCAACATCATGAAAAAGTCCACCCATCGAAATCTTATATATATTTACAGGTGAGTTCCATTTGAGCGTTTTTGCAATCAT
>JACQAU010000093.1 GCA_016194835.1 Deltaproteobacteria bacterium | reverse complement strand
TCTATTTATAAATGCATATTTTTTAATTGATTCTAGGGAAGATTTGAAAAATTCTATTTTCAAATTCTTATACATACAGTTAAAAATAATGACAAAAGTCTTATTTTTAAGGGTTTAGATGATAGCGTGAGAAAAATAGATGATACAATGGTTGTAGGAAAGGCATATCAAGAAGAGGAACACTTTACTGTGAAAGATGTTTATTTTCTGTTATTAAAAATGATCAATTAATAAAAAACCGCGGTAAATCACCTAATTTTTCTTATCTCCATTCACTACAGAATTACGCCACCAAGCGCAAAACCAAGCTCTCAGGAGAAGTTATAATAAATCCGTAGCTCTTAGTATTTTGTAAAAATAAGCTTTTTTGAGAAGATCTGTGCTGGGGGGAGACTTAGTAATTAGTATTTTCTGAAGCGTCTTTTTTTTCTTAAGAGGTAAGATTTCAATTTTTTTCTCAACTTCTGAAATCACATCAATACCTACGGGGTTATTTGTGTATTTGAGTTCACAAAGCGTAAGAACATTGTCTTCGCGATCAAAAAGTAAATCAATTTGTCCTCCAATCCCGGTTCCTTTTTTGTAAGACTGGAAATAAGACCCTACTGTGTAACCAATACCGCTAAAACCCAATTTTTCGCTTATTTTGGAGGCATGATAAGCACACAAATATTCGAAAGATATCCCCAACCAAGAAGCATAAACAGCTTTTTGTGTGAGCTGCAGAAATATATCTTTTGCTCCGCTTTTTATTTTTTTAAAATTAGGTTCAATAAAACTAAAATAAAATCTTAGATAAGCATCCGATAAATAATATTTTACAAACTTTGACTTCTCTCCTTTGTCGTAAGGTCGAACCGAAGAAATAAAACCAGCACTTTCTAAATTAAAAAGCTCTTGACTGAAATTTCCTCCTAAGGTGATTTTTGTGAACCTAGAAAGCTCTTCCCTGCTTAATCCATAAGGATGCAAAGCTAAAGTAGAAATAATTTTTTTAAAATTTAAATTTTTACCAAAATGACTCACAAAAACTCTTTCGTACTCTTCGACAAAATAGCTATTTGGAAGAAATGCTAAATTTTGTATTCCCAATCGCACAGAGGAATCTTGCTTCAGTCTATCGTTTAGTAATTCTAAATATAGTGGCACACCACCCAATAGCAAGTGAGATTCTAAAATCTCCTCCACTCCAAGTTGATTTAGCATTTGAGAGGATTCAGAAAGAAAAAATTCTTTGAGGTGGATCATGAGCTGTATTCTTCCGTAAAAACTGCTTGAACGAATAACTTTCGAAATCATAAAAGACGCAATAGAGCCACATAGGATGAGGATTACTTTTCCCTTTTGAGTAAAATATTGATCCCAAATCATTTTCAATTCTGAAACTAGTTCTGAACGATAATTGGCCATCCACTGGAACTCATCTAGAACAATCACAACAGACTGATGCGAAGAGATGATCGGAACGAGTTGCAAAAAAACATCTGACCAGTTTTTCACAGAGAATTGAGGATGTGCGTTTTTTACCTGATAGCTCAGTTGTGACAGAAAGTGTGTGATTTGTCTGGATTTGCTTTGATTTTCCACTCCTTCAAAATACAAAACAAACTGGTCTTTAAAGGCTTCTCTGATCAGTGAACTTTTTCCAATTCTTCTTCTTCCGTAAATTACAGCCAAAGAAGATTTTTTTGATTGAACTAACCTTTGCAACTGATGGATTTCAGTTTGTCTTCCTACAAAATGAGGTAACTCTTTTTTTTCGTCTTGCATTAAAATAAGAATACCAATAATAGGCTGAAAATCAAATATATTTTCAGCCTATATTCATAAAAAAACCCATGATAGGCTAAAAAACGCATATATTCTTGATGTTATCAATCAATTATTCTAAATTCAAAAACTTTTTATAGTTTTTCCTAGCACTTTTTGTGCTTCTAGCAAATTATGTTGTTTACGGAGCACTTAACCGACCAATTATAAGAAATCGAGAATAAAATCAAAGGTTTTCCCAAGAATAAATATTTTTTTTGCAATCCTACAAAAAAGTCCAAAACTAGAGTGCGCTCGCACCTTTACTTTGTTACCCATTTGGATAGTGGAGCTAAACGTTTATCCCAGATTTTCCAAATTATTTTCAACCTCAAGATCAGGTCGTGTTCGTAGAAACAGATTTCCTCTTCTCGATGTAGCCACAACGGCATCAATAATTCTTTTTTCGGCCAACTCAATACCTTCATCCTTTGAAACCCAACCAATACCGTCAATGCAATATGCGACAATGGTTCCTTTTTTATCTTTTTGAACAGCTATGATTTGTTTTTTCTTAGATATTTGTTCATTTTTCATTTTCTCCTACCACTGGCTCAAAGTCTTCAGCAAAAACTAACACCCTCGCGTGATGATGTCCTGTAAGCCGATGAAACAAGGCACCCTTGATTTTACAACGAAGACCGTCCTTCAATTTGCCCCAGAGCTTATCATTGTGAATGGCAACTTGAACAATCTGAACATTCTTTTCTGGCTCCTGATTTGCAATGTTCGTCTGCGGTCCAGGTGCCACATCAATTGCACGATCCAATTTAATAAACCATCCACGCTCAGTTTTATCCACATTAGTTATGCTCTCGTAGTTTGGAGGACCAGGGAAGGTTTGCGTTTCAATCGTTCCAATCAAAATGGCTGATGTTGGTTCATACGCATAGGTTTGCCGTTTATTTTTTTGACTCTGCCAGGCAAGAGATTCGTTCGTTATAATTAGTAGCACACCCATATAACACAATGCGTTTTTCATTGGCTAGACTCTCCACGCAAACCGATAATAGAGTTCTTCGAATCTCTGAAAAGGTAAAATAAAAAAATCAGCATCAAAACCCGCTGTTAAAACCCCTTTGTGTTTTTCTAAACCGAGTGCTTTTGCTGCGTTATAAGTCACAGAAGCAAAAAGCTCAGCACGATTCATCTCTAAATACAAAGCGGCAATTGTTAAAATGGCAGGTAAGTTTAAACACATACAGGTACCTGGATTAAAATCCGAAGCCAATGCAACACATGCCCCTTTAGATAAAAGTTTGCGCGCCGGGGCTTGTAGTGATTTTAGATAAAATGCAGTGCCAGGCAACAAAACTGCAACAGTATCTGAATTTGCAATTTTATTAATTCCAGCTTCTGAAATTTTCAATAAATGATCCGCTGACAAGGCATTCATTTGCACGGCCAACGCAGTAGCTTCAGTGTTTTGCAATTCATCACCATGTAGTTTTATTTTAAATCCAAACGATCTGGCTTTCGTTAAAATATGACTGGCTTCTTGAATGGTATAGTAGCCCTCATCTACAAATATATCACAAGCTTGTGCTAATTTTTTTTCAGCTATCTCCGGAAGCATGATGTTGCATATTTCGTTAATATAATCTTCTCTGGTTTTTTCTTTTGGAAAAGCATGTGCTCCAAGAAAAGTTGATATAATCGTAAGTTCTGGAAATTTTTTCTGTAATTTTTGAATAAGAGTTAATATTTTAATTTCTGTATCATGTTTAAGTCCATATCCACTTTTAATCTCTATTGTTCTTACTCCATAGTGCATACTGTCTCGAATTCTACGGATGGCTAAGTTTTCTAATTCCTTTAGAGAGGCTTGTCTTGTTGCTTGCACAGTTTTTAAAATACCACCTCCTTTTTTGGTGATTTCTTCGTAAGTAGCTCCAGCGCAGCGTTCGGCAAATTCATCCGAGCGATCACCTGCAAAAATCAAATGTGTATGACAATCAATTAGCCCTGGCATTATGGCAAACTGGTTTTTTAAATTTCTTGAAGAATACTTTTTATATTTTTTAGGTAATTCTTTTGTTGGACCAGCCCATAAAATTTTATCAGGCACTGATTTACCAAAGCGACTTTTTGTAGAATAAACAAGCGCTCCGTTGGGGATTGTGGTTAAATCTGATGCGATGAGTTTTCTACCGTCTTTTGCGCTAATTTCTAAACCTTGATACAGAAAACTCGAATTTAATAAAACATGTACCATTTTTTTCATCCTATACTGTCACCCGAGATTTTGCATTGATTTTATATCATGTGGCGTTAGAACTCTGCCACAGTATTAGTCTTTTTATTATTTAATATATTTATATTAAATAACCATATTAATATCCCGATAAAAAAATAAGATGTCCAACACTAAACCTTCTCAACTAGCGGCTTACTCCGACCTTTTTGATAGACTATTAGATTCGTCACTATTATTAGAATTTGAAACCTTAAAAATTATAGATGCAAATCCGGCAGCCGAACGGTTATTTCAAACAACAGCAATACTACAAAAAACACTTTTAGATCTTTCTGATCCCACACAAAAAGATTTGATTTTAAAAAACATACGCATGTCAAAGCGCCGTTATTATCCCCACCAATTTGAGTGCCCTTGGAAGATCTCAGAAACCAATGCAAAACTAATGCAAATTTCCGCTTGCATATTAAAACTCTCCAATAACACAGAAGTAATCCAAATAATTGCTAAAGACATTACAGCAGAACGCGAGTTGGAACAAAAATCAAAAGCTTATCTTGATTTTTTGTGATGTAGATAATTTTAAACATTACAATGACAGAAACGGACATCCTGCGGGAGACGAAGTTTTAAAAGGAGTTGCCGAAGTTTTAAGAACAAATCCCAGAAATACAGATTTCGCTGCTCGTTATGGGGGTGAGGAATTTGTCGTTCTTTGTCCACAAACTCCACTCGAAAGTGCCTTAGTATTAGCCGAACGAATCCGCGAAAACATTGCTAACAAACCCTTTCCTTTTATGGAATTTCAGCCACTCAAAAAAATTTCTATCAGCATAGGTGTTGCCACCTACCCCTTTGACGGAAAAACTTCAGATGAAGTCTTAAAATCAGCTGATGAAGCACTGTATAATTCAAAAACAAACGGACGCAATCAAGTAACCTCTTCATATCAACTCAAAGAAAAGAAAAACGCAGCTTAACCCATCGGTATAAAACCACCCCGCTTGGTAAATTCATTTCTCCCAATTTCCTTTGACCGCTCATAACCGGCGTCTGCATGCCTCAGTATCCCCATCCCTGGATCGGAGTTCAAAACCCGTGTAATTCTCAACTCTGCTTCTTTTGTACCATCTGCAACAACTACCATCCCTGCGTGAATCGAATATCCAATCCCAACCCCACCACCATGGTGTACACTAACCCAAGATGCACCATTTGATGCATTTACTAAAGCATTAAGCACCGGCCAGTCTGCAATTGCATCCGAACCATCGCGCATCCCCTCCGTCTCGCGGTTAGGCGAAGCCACAGATCCACAATCTAGATGATCACGCCCAATTACAATTGGAGCTTTTACTTTCCCTGTTTTCACTAAATCATTAAACAAAAGTCCAGCCTTTTCTCTTTGTCCGTAACCAA
>JACQAU010000092.1 GCA_016194835.1 Deltaproteobacteria bacterium | reverse complement strand
TTTTCCAGTTAAAAAACCCAACATTGCACAGATCCATCTCATATGCTTCTCCCCATAAAATATAGATATGTTATAGTGTAACTTATTAGCGTTGTCCAAACAATAATAAAAAGCTAAAACCATTTTTATGCACCATTTACAAGAGGATGTTTTTACTCTCCTTATTGAAATACAGTTACTTTTAGAGCTAAATAACGAAAACCCATTTAAAATTAGAGCTTTTGAAAAGGCAGCAAAGAAAATTACCGATATTCAAGACTTAGAAGACAGGGCAAGGGCAGGTACTTTAGTAGAAATAGAAGGAATAGGAAAAAGTATTTCTGAAATTTTAACTGAATTTATCACACAAGGTACATGTCCTGTGCGTGATGAACTGCAAAAGAAACTGCCCAAAGGACTATTGGAACTAACACAAATTTCTGGCCTAGGTCCTAAAAAAGCTAAGAAATTAATCAACGAATTAGAAATCCATTCTGTACGAGAACTGGAATATGCATGTAAAGAAAACAGGTTATTAAAATTAAAAGGCTTTGGGGGTAAAATTCAAAATAATATTATAAAGGAAATTAAAAGATTAAAATCCAATGATGGTAAAGTAAAACTTGTAGATCCTATAGTGTATTCAGAAACTTTTTTGAAAGCGTTGAGACAACAATTAAGCGTAAATACTGGTGATTTTCAGGTAAGTGAGACGGGGGAAATACGAAGAAAGTGTGAAATTTTAACAAAACTTGAGTATTTGATAGGACTCCAAAAAGCCAGTGGTAGTTTGCTTAAAATAATTTCTGAATTCAAAAATCAATATGTCAAAAGCAATCCTTTCCCGGTTGTAATCCAGATTCATATTGTTGATACAGATGTTTTTGCTTATGAATTATTTAAAACTACTGGATCCGAAGAACATCTAAAAAATCTTAAACTTGAGAAAACAAGTTTTTCTAAAGAAGATGAAATTTATAAAACTTTTGGTTTGCCTTGGATTTCTCCAGAGCTAAGAGAAACTGGCCATGAAATCGAATTAGCAAAACAAGGGAAATTAAAGGATATTTTACCAATTAATGGACTGCAAGGCATTTTTCATGTTCACACAACCTGGTCAGACGGCAGTGCTTCGATAGAAAACATGGTTAAAGCTGCTAAAGCGAATGGATTTCGGTACATTGGGATTTCAGATCATAGTCAATCTGCTTTTTATGCAAATGGCCTTAAGCCTGAAAGTATAAATGCACAGGAAAAAGAAATCAAAAATGTTCAAGAAAAATATCCTGAAATTAAAATATTTTGGGGTATTGAAAGTGATATTTTAGAAGATGGTTCGTTAGATTATGAAGCGTATATTTTAAAAAGATTTGATTTTGTAATTGCCTCTGTTCATTCTAGGTTCAAAATGGATCAAAAACAAATGACTGAGCGAGTGCTCAATGCCATCAGAAGTCCATACACTCATTTTTTAGGCCATATGACGGGCAGACTCTTGTTGGGGCGAGAGGGATATGCACTAGATATAGAAAAAGTCATTACTGAAGCATCAAAATATAATGTGGCTATTGAACTAAATGCAAATCCCATGCGCTTAGATGTGGATTGGAGATATGGTGACTTGTTAAGAAAGAACAAAACTTTGGTTTGCATCAACCCTGATGCGCACTCAGTAAGTGGATTGCAAGATACAGATTATGGAGTTTGGATGGTCAGAAAGGCACTTTTGCCTAGTTTTCAGATTATTAACACAAAAGACGCACAAGCAATTACAAAATGGCTTAAGGATAGATAAATGCTAAAAGATAAGACCATAGTAAAAAAAATAATACAAATTTTAGAGAGTCAATAAGGTAACACCTGTGTTATTTAAAATATTTCCAGCACCTTATGAAATGTCTCATGCTTCATTGGATAAGCTTGAAGAACTAATTAGATCTACAGGATTTTATAAAAATAAAGCTTTGTCTCTTCTTGATGTTTCAAAAACAATTGTTGCAAAATACAATGGCAAGGTTCCTGATAATTTAGAAAATCTGATTTCACTTAGAGGGGTTGGTAGAAAAACGGCTAATGTAGTTTTAGGAAATGCATTTCAAATCCCTGGCATTGTAGTGGACACTCACGTTGGGCGACTTGTAAGGCGTATGGGGTTTACAAAAAATACAGATCCTGTAAAAACTGAATTTGATTTGATGAAAATCGTATCTCAAAAAAAATGGACGGCTTTTTCGCATTTACTTATTGCGCATGGCAGAGCAGTATGTGGTGCCGCGCGTGCATATTGTGAGTGCTGTCCTATGAGTAAGTTTTGTAAAAAAGTGGGATTGAGGTCATAATTATACAATATTTTAGTTGAACTTTAGTTTAGTTTTGCTATGAAGAGATAATGGAAGATCCGTTAATTAAAAAAATAGAAACTATTTTGTTTGATCATTCAGTAGTTATTTTTATGAAAGGTACGCCCGAATTTCCTCAATGTGGGTATTCTTTGAGAGCATGTGAGATTTTAAGAAATGCAGGTGTTAAGGATTTGTTTTCAGTAAATGTGCTTTTAGATGATGCGTTATGGAACGCATTAGAAGATTACACGAAGTGTGCAACTGTCCCACAAATTTTTATTAATAGAAAATTTATTGGCGGATGTGAAGATATTACAGAAATGCATGAATCAGGTCAGTTGGATCAACTTTTAGATGAGTGTCGTTAAGAAGTATAAATTTTTATCAGGAAAATAAGTTAGGATTATTCCAGTTAAGTGTCCCTATCGTCTAGAGGCCTAGGACGACGCCTTCTCACGGCGTAAACCGGGGTTCGAATCCCCGTAGGGACGTATTTATGGTAAACTATTAGCTAATGATACAAAGAGATGCGACAAAAATTAATATTCCTGCTCTGACTGGACTCAGGACAATTGCCGCATATTTTGTTTTTCTTTACCATTACGCTCCATCAGAAGCCGTGATTGGAAGATTCATTTATGGAATATTTAGGGAATTACATATCGGTGTTACGATTTTTTTCGTTCTGAGTGGATTTCTGATCACTATTAGATATTATGCGACCACTAAAATTTCTTTGCCTTGGTTGATTGGTTATTTTAAAAATCGATTTGCTCGTATTTATCCAGTGTTTTTTTGCACTATGGCAGCTACGTTGATTGTGCAAGGAAATCAGCATCCCATCAGTTGTCTCCTTAATTTGACTATGACAGGGGGATTTCTCAACAATAACTACCTTGCTATACCACAGGCTTGGTCGCTTACTGTAGAAGAATGTTTTTATATGTCTGCTCCATTTATTTTTTTCATAGCAAGAAAAAGTAAGGGGTTGATCTTGTCTTTAGTGACTGTCTACTTGATAGGGGCGGTTTTAATTGGATTAGGCTTAAATGAACCTGGTTATTTTGAAAATATCTCTCAGGCAATGTTACGAACCTACTTTGGGAGGGGTTTTGAGTTTTTTTGTGGAATATATCTAGGTCTGTTTGTTTTAAAAAATAACAATTCTAAAGTATTGTCCAGATCAGGTGTCGCAATATTTACCTATTTAGGTGTAGCTGGGATTTTTATTGTTACAGTATTGCTTTCTATGATTGCAGCTAAAATAAATAATACGGCTCTTTCGCACCCAGTGGGGATTTTTTTAAATAATTTTATACTTCCTCCTTGCATAGCTGTTTTGATCTATGGATTGGTGAGTGAACGAACTAGTCTTGGAAAATTTTTATCATTGCGCATTATGGTTTTTCTGGGAAAATCTTCTTATACTTTTTATCTTTTACATGTAGGAATTTTATCTGGGATATTGCTCAAATACACGCCTATTAATAACATAGAACTATTTGTTCTGATAAACCTAATTTCGATGGCCATTTATGTTGTTTTTGAAGAGCCTATGCAGAAATTCATCAAGAACATGAAACTGAAGTTTATTACCAATTAATTATCCATTGGTTTTTTTGTTGAGAAATTATTATCTTCGAACTCAAACATGTTATCTGCGTCATAAGCTTTGATAATTTTCTGAAATTCATTTCTTACGTTTTGATAAGTGTGATGGCTTGGTGACTTTGAATGAAATTCTTTTAAAGTTTGTATAAGGCCTGTAATGCCGCTAGACCCGACAAATTCTAGCTTTTCCATGTCAAATATTATTTTTTTGGGCACAGAATCAGTTTTTTGATGATTTATGATTTTGCTTAAATTTTCTTTTAAAATTTCATGAGACTCATAATCCAGTTTGCCCTGGATTGATACAGTCATAGTGTCCCCATCTTTTTTAAAAGTTGTTTTCATTCCCATATTTTTCCCCCTTGTAACTAAACGCTTACAAGTCTATGATCTCTTTTTTTATGCAAGAAACCAATGAGAAAAAAATGCCCATTGCGAATTTGGAGATCAAACTGCCTTCAGGACTCTGGATTGTGGCCACTCCTATAGGCAATTTATATGATTTAACCGCGAGAGCCAGCGAGGCACTTAAAAGAGCAAATCTGGTGCTTTGTGAAGATACGCGAAGAACGTTAATACTTCTTAAGTATCTAAATCTCTCTAAACAACTTGTACGATTTGATGCGCATTCTAATTCATATAAATTGTGTAAAATCATTGACGTTCTTCAGCAAGGCAAAAACATTGCGTTAGTGACTGATGCTGGTACCCCTTGTATTTCTGATCCTGGCGCTAATCTTGTCAATGAAGCCCATAAGGCCGGCATACTAGTTACTCCTGTGGCTGGTGTTTCAGCGCTTTCTACTTTTCTTTCTGTTTCGGGTATACATGAAAACGGCTTTTGTTTTAGAGGGTTTTTTCCAAGAAAACCAAGTGAACAACAGAAAGAATTAAAACAAGTGTCAGAATCATTATTTTGTCATTTTTACGTCTGGT
>JACQAU010000060.1 GCA_016194835.1 Deltaproteobacteria bacterium | reverse complement strand
AATGATCTACAATAAATATCCATTACTGGGTGTGTTGTGTTTAATAAATTTTGTAATATGGACATCGGTTTATGGTTTTGAGGATCCACTATCAGGACCGTTTTCGTTTACGCATAGAGAGGCTGGGCATAATAAAATCACTAGGGATGCTCTTGCAAAATTGATCTTAGAAGAAAATTTGAGTAAATACACAAGCTGTCTGAGTACAAAGTGGAAAGCTGGAAATAAGCTAGTAGATGGCAACTTAACACGCGACCAAATGCCGATGGCAGCTAATATATTAGGAACGGTATTTACTCCGCTAATTTATGCTCGCAATCATCTTGGTTCACACGAACAACATTTTATTTCTCCTAAGAGCGATTTGAGATCTCGTCGGGAAGCAAAACGTAGTTCTTTTAATTGGCTCGATGAACAAGACTTGCAGTTTTTTGAAGCAATCAATAACGACGAATGTGAAAATGCAATATTTATTCTAGGCAAAATGACTCATCTATGGCAAGACATGTGGCCACACTCTATTGCTTTAGATAGCACTGGTAGGCCCATGCTCGATCAGTTTCCAGGGCCAGTTGATGGATTGCCTAGAACTTTTCCATCCGACGAGCATCCTTTATTTAAATATTGGGCAGATAATACTCTCAATCCTGATCCAAGAGTAGTTGAGCTTGTGAACAATGCGACAGAATATACAATCAACGAACTCAGAGTACGTCTTACAGTTTGGGCACAGAGTTGTTGCTATAGAAAACCTATTATAGCTGAGCGCCCTAAAAGGCAAGAAGACGACCGGCGTGTAGATGAAAATATAATCAGAGAAAGGCAAATCGAGCGTTTAACAAAGAAGATAAACCAAGCTAAGGAAATCAATTTGCAAATCATTAATCAACGAATCGCACTTGCCACATCTGGAATTTTCACTAACAACAAAATGACAAAAAACTTAGAAGAAGAATTGTCAGAAAAATTAGATGATGTAGGAAAAATATCTATTACAGCTCATGCTCGAAAAATGCTGGTAGAATCATGGGAAGCGACACGTTTCCCCGAATAGATTAGAGTTTTAGAATAGAGATTTTTTATTAATGTTTGAAATTCAGGCGTGATACGGTGGTAGTCAATTAGGTCTACCGAAAAAGGTAGCGAGCTTTTAATAAAAGCTTCACGTAATTCAGCTAAAAGAGTTAGCGCAATGGGTTCCGTGCCTTTTAAACACACATCTAAATCAGATGTGGATTTTGCGATACCTTTTGTGCGTGACCCAAAAACAAGTAGATCAATCCCTTGGAGCCTGTTTTGAAATTGGTCAAAAATTTCTTGAATGATTTGTTGGTGTTTTTTTTCAAGTTGGAGCTTCATTTGAGATTTTTTAGGGTATCTACAAGTTTTTTTAGCTCTATACTAAATTCTGGCAAAATTTCGTATACTTCTACTGCAGTAGCTTCATTGTAAGTATGAGAAGTAAGATTACGTTTTTCTAGAAAAGTAATCCAGAGCTCTGTATTTTGAATGAGCCCACCTTTTGCAGCTTCTCTAAATACATCATTTGGATAGTAAATATCAGCTCCACTTTTAATTTTGAGTACTTTTTTTAAAGTTTTCCAAGCAAGCTCCAGACAATATTCAAATCGTTGAATAGAGGCATCTCGGACAATTGGATTTTCAGGTTCGTCTATGATTTCCTCAAACGAATGATATGCCTTAAGTAGCGCTGTAATCGAGAGTTGTCCATTAAGTATTTTAAATTCTTTAGATTCAGCCATATTTCTGTCTTATAAGAAATCTAATTCTATCTAATAACTTCATGAATAGCAAACAGTATTAACAAAAATATCCATTTTTGAGATCCAAAATTTCTATACAAAAGCTATAGCCATATTGGTCTCTTGAAAATTTTGCAAAATCGTTATAACCTCTAAAACATGTCACTTCAAGAACAACTAGGTACGCAGTCAACGCTGTATATTAAGCAAAGACGAGAGCTTGCTGAACTGATTGGTTTTGAAACCAGAAATAAATATTCTATCGAGACAGAACATGGTGAGGCCATCGGATTTGCGGCTGAACAACAAAAGGGAATATTGGGCTTCTTGCTAAGACAGTTTTTGGGTCATTGGAGAACTTATGAGATATATTGTTTTGATTCTTTAAAGCAACTATCCTTGAAAGCAGTTCACCCATTTCGTTTTTTGTTTCAAAGACTAGAAGTTTTTTCATCAGATGGTGTGAAAATTGGAGCCGTTCAGCAAAGATTTAGTGTATTTACAAAAAAGTTTGACGTACTAGATGATAACAATCAAATACTTATGACAGTGGCTTCTCCATTTTGGAAAATATGGACCTTTGCTTTTCAAAAACAAAATCAAACAGTAGCTACCATCAAAAAAAAATGGTCTGGATTACTAACTGAGGTATTTACGGATCAAGACCAGTTTCGTATTGAGTTCAATGACCCAAACCTCAATTTAGCAGAAAAGACACTACTCCTTGTCTCAGGATTATTTATTGATTTACAATACTTTGAAAGAAAAGCTGGTAGACGCTGACAAATTTCATAGAGCGTTATATGGTTTATGGGTCACTTTCACACAGGAGACCAACTGATGTTACTTAATCCTAAAAATTTAGATCTGCACTACACTGACGAGCAATCTAGAGTTATTATGCAAAAAATCGCAGAGTTTTTTGAAAACAAGGGAATAAAGAAAATTAAAGAAGATGATCACAACCGAATTTGGTATGCAGATTTTCTTGAATTTGTAAAAAGAGAAAAAATATTTTCAAATCTTTTAACCCCACCTCAGTATGGGAAAGGCACACGTTGGGATACATGGAGAAACTGCGCAGTCAGTGAGATCTTAGGATTTTATGGACTTGCTTACTGGTACACATGGCAGGTGACAATTCTTGGATTGGGCCCAATTTGGATGAGTGGTAATGAAGAAGTCAAAAAGAAAACCGCTGAGCTGCTTCTAAATGGTGGTATTTTTGCTTTTGGCCTTTCTGAAAAAGAACATGGAGCGGACTTATACTCCTCAGGGATGACTCTCATTCCTCAGGGAAACGGGAAATACTTAGCCCGGGGTTCAAAGTACTATATCGGCAACGCTAATGAAGCAGGTCTAGTGTCTGTTTTTGGAAAAATTCAGGGTGAGATCAAAGATAATTATGCATTTTTTGTGGTCGATCCAAAGCATGAAAAATACGAGCTAGTCCAAAACGTATGTAACTCTCAAAACTATGTGGCTGAATTTAAACTTAATGATTATCCGATTACTGAAAATGAAATTCTATCTAAAGGTACCGAGGGATGGGACGCTTCACTCAATACAGTTAATATCGGAAAATTTAATCTCGGTTGGGCTTCTATCGGAATTTGCAGCCATGCATTTTACGAAGCCATCCATCATGCTTCTAATCGGCATCTATTTGACAAAGCCGTGACAGATTTTGTTCATATCAAACAACTTTTAACAGATGCATATGCGCGTCTGTTGGCTATGAAACTGTTCGCTCTTCGGGCTTCTGATTATATGCGTTCGGCCTCTAAAGATGACCGACGCTATTTACTCTACAATCCAATTGTCAAAATGAAAGTTACCACTCAAGGCGAAGAGGTGATTGACCTTTTGTGGGATGTTATTGCGGCTAAAGGTTTTGAAAAAGACTTGTATTTTGAGATGGCAACACGGGATATTCGTGCGCTACCAAAACTGGAAGGCACAGTACACGTAAATATGGCTTTAATTATTAAGTTTATGCGTAATTATTTTTTTAAACATGGTCAATTTCCTGAGGTTCCACAAAAAACCGAGGCTGTTAATGATGATTTTCTTTTTGCCCAAGGTCCAGCTAAAGACCTGGGTAAAATTAGATTTCGCGATTATAGATTGGCATATGATAGCGTTTCTCTTTCAAATGTGAGAATATTTAAAAAACAAATAAGATTTTTAAAAACCATTTTATTAATTGGAAAACCAAATAAAGAGCAGATAAAGGATTTTGATTTCTTACTCAATTTGGGCGAACTCTTTACTCTGGTGGCTTATGGCCAGCTCATTATAGAAAGCGCTAAAATCAACTCAATTGAAGATGATGTCTTGGATCAGATTTTTGATTTCATGGTGCGAGACTTTTCAAAATTTGCGTTGCGGCTTTATTCGAAAACCAGTAGTACAAGAGTGCAGATGCTGCTTTGCCGAAACATGATCAAAAAACCTGTGGTCAAACCCGTTCGTTTCGAACAGGTTTGGAAAAACAATGTTTATACTCTCAAAGATGCATATATTTTTTAATTTTTAGGAGAAAATCAAATGAACACAGAAAAAACAAAAAACCATGGCTTTGGAACATTAGCAATTCACGCAGGCTTTGGCATTTTCTTCGGGCCTTGCCACAATTGATGCTGTTTTGCACACACTTCAAACAGGGGATCATGTGATTTGTTGTGATGACGTGTATGGAGGTACGTTTAGAATTTTTGATAAAGTTTATAAACAGCTTGGCATTAGCTTTAGCTTTTTAGATCTCACGGATCTTACAAAAATCCAGACTGCTATTCGGCCTAATACAAAAATGTTATGGATGGAAAGCCCAACAAATCCGATGCTTAAGATTTTAGATATTTCAGCATTGAGTGAAATATGCAGAAAAAAACACGTTTTTTCTGTTGTGGATAATACTTTTATGAGTCCGTATTTTCAAAAACCGCTTAAGCTCGGGGCAGATGTTGTTGTTCACAGTATAACAAAATACATGAATGGGCACAGTGATGTGGTGGGTGGAGTTTTAGTTACAAATAACAAGGAACTCTATGAAAAGTTTAAGTTCTTTCAAAATGCCGTAGGAGCTATACCTGGTCCTATGGATTGTTTTTTAGTCATGAGAGGATTGAAAACTCTGCATGTACGAATGAAAAGGCATGAAGAAAATGCCTTAAAAATTGCTAGTTTTTTAGAGAGTCACTCCAAGGTTGATCGAGTAATTTATCCTGGGCTCAAATCTCACCCAAATCACAAACTTGCTTGTAAGCAAATGACAGGTTTTGGTGGAATGCTAACTTTCTTTATAAAAGGTGGCCTCAATGAAGCCAAGGGGTTCTTAGAAAAAGTAAGAATTTTTACTTTAGCCGAAAGCCTTGGTGGGGTAGAGTCTCTCATTGAACATCCTGCAATCATGACTCATGCCAGTATCCCGGTAGAGACCAGAAAACAGCTCGGCATTTTTGATAATATGGTCCGTATTAGTGTAGGAATCGAAGATTGTGAGGATTTAATTTCCGATTTAGCGCAAGCACTTGGCTAATGTGGGCTTGTGAGTCAACTTGTAAGTCAACTTGTAAGTCAAGAGGATGTGCACTAAATTTTAACATTTTTATATTCTACAAAAGTTCTTTCCGGCGGGGGGCCGAAGATTGCCCAAAACTCATCTAAAAAATCTAAATATTCTAAAAATGACATAGTTTAAATTTTCTTTTTTAATCCTTCTATCTCATTCCATTCATAAATCAGGCTTTGGAACTAGGTTTACAAAAAAATACGATAATCCACCTTTAAGATATTAGCGATCCGCTTAGCCATCACTTTCCCGATGGGGCGATTCCCAAGCTCCATTTGGAGATGAAACTAAATCAAATTAATACATCTCCAAATGGATATTTTTCCCTTTAGGAGATGAGTCATATTTATGTTATACTTATCTCCAAATGGCGAATTTAAAATTACCTCTATTGGGGAGAGAAAAAGAAATTGCTCTTTTACAACAACAATGGACATTGCCAGGTTCACATTTGTTGGTATGCACAGGAAGAAGACGAATAGGAAAAAGCCGTCTTATTCAGGAATTTGCTAGCAACTTTGCAGAGGATTTTTTTGAATTTCAAGGTTTGGCTCCTCGTAAAGGACTCACCAAGAATGATCAAATTAGACATTTTTCAGAACAATTGAGCACAAAAACAGGGTTACCTCCACTTCAATATAGAAACTGGAGCGAAGCCTTTAGCGTACTTAGCCGGCAGATCCAAAAAAACAAAAAGACAGTTATTTTTTTTGATGAAATTTCATGGATGTCAGGAGTAGATCCTGATTTTCCAGGGAAATTAAAAGTAGCCTGGGATACGATTTGGCAGAAATATCCAAAACTCATGATAGTTCTTTGTGGTTCTGTTACTTCATGGATAGAAAAAAATATTTTTAAGGATGCGGATTTCATGGGTAGGATTTCCTTAAGGATTAGACTTAAGGAATTGCCAATTTCAGAATGTGCAAAATTTTGGTCAGATAAGCTCCATCAAGTATCTGCTTTTGAAATATTGAAAGTACTAGCTCTTACAGGAGGAGTACCTAGGTATCTAGAAGAAATTAAACCTAGCTTTAGTGCAGATGCAAACATAGCGCGAATGATTTTTACACCATCGGGTCCTTTGTTTGATGAATACCAACGTGTATTTTTTGATATTTTTGATAGAAGAGCTCTGATTTATAAAAAAATAGTAAAAACTATAACTGAGAAAAAATTAAGTTTTAAGGATATTTGCCAGAAACTAAACAAACAGAAAAACGGAGTTATTTCGGAATACTTGTCGGATTTAGAAAATTCTGGATTTATTGCTAGAGATACTACTTTTAATTTTGATGGAAGAGCAACAAAAACAAGTCGTTATCGTATTGCAGATAATTATCTAAGATTTTATCTCAAATACATTACGCCAAATGAACTTAGAATTAAAAAAGGGATGTTTGAACTTTCCTCTCTCGAAAAATTGTCTCAGTGGGATGCTATCATGGGGTATCAATTTGAAAATACAATGCTAAACAATCTTGAACTTATTATAGAGTCTTTAAAAATAAAAAAACACCAAATCATTACAGCTGCGCCTTATTTTCAGAAAAAAAATTCTAAAAACAAAGGTACTTGCCAAATTGACCTTTTGATTCATACTGAAAGCAATGCTTTATATCTTTGTGAGTTTAAATTTAGACGGAAAATAGGAAGTGAAATGATTTCGGAAATGATGAGGAAAGTTGAAGTTTTAAAATATCCTGTTACTTTTTCTATCCGGCCTGTATTGATTTACGAAGGTGAATTAACTAAAGAGGTTCTTGATTCAGATTATTTTTATCAATGCATTCGTGTAGGCGATTGGATTGCGTAAACATATTTTACTTACTTCCAGTCCGCAGGCATGGCTTTCTTTATAAGATCAAAATATCGCTATCCATAAAAAAGTAGGAATCTTTATCCAGAAGATCGTGCAACTTCACAATTTGATACTTAAAGGTCTAAGCCACTCGCAGCAGGTGCTGCTTCATCTAAGCTACTCGCAGCAGGTGCTGCTTCATCTAAGCTACTCGCAGCAGGTGCTGCTTCATCTAAGCTACTCGCAG
>JACQAU010000091.1 GCA_016194835.1 Deltaproteobacteria bacterium | reverse complement strand
TGCAATAATGCCTATCCCAATAGCGCGTAACATAGTGTATCACCTAGTTTCTTTTTATATAACATTATACTTTGATAACGTAATTTTTAGTATTTTTAAAAATACTAAAAATTACGTTATTCCACCGTAACACTCTTCGCTAAATTTCTAGGTTGATCAATATCAGTTCCCTTTAATACCGCCAACTCATAACTAAAAAGCTGAACCGCTGTCACTAATAAAAACGGCATTAGATCTTCTTCGATACCTGGCGGTAGTCCAATAAAATGATGACACAACGAAGAAAGCATTTGATCTCCTCGAGTTCCAATTCCTAAAATTTTCGCTCCTCTTGCTTTGACTTCTTCTAAATTCGAAATTGTTTTGTCGTGCCAACGATCTTGAGGAGCCAAAACGACAACTACCATTTGATCATCAATCATAGCAATTGGTCCATGCTTCAGCTCACCGCCTGCATAACCCTCTGCGTGCACATAAGAAATTTCTTTTAATTTTAAAGCACCCTCAAGTGCAATATTCAACTATTTTCTGAAACAGATGTGAAACCTTAGCACCATGGTTAAATCCCAAATTCCCTGCCCAAAGCAAAAAAGCCAGCATTTGAGTAAAAAAAGTTTTTGTTGCTGCTACTCCTACTTCTGGCCCAGAAGCTGTATAAAAAACAGCACTAGCTTCGCGAGAAATCGTACTTCCTCGAACATTGGTTAACCCTAGAGTAGGCACACCAAGCCGCTTCATATCGCGAATTACAGCTAATGTATCAGCAGTCTCTCCTGACTGAGTAACTCCGATTACCAACGTTCCTGGCTTTATCACCGGAGTCCGGTAACGAAACTCACTTGATAGATCAACTTGCGTAGGAATTTTAGCCCATTTTTCTAACCAATATTTGCCTAAAAGTATCGCATGATAAGATGTACCACAAGCGACAAGTTGCAATTCTTTTGCCTTGTACAATAACTCTACACCTGGTTGTTTTGCCAAAGGAAACGGATTTTTTGCAGTAAAACGATCTATCATCAAATTAAGTGTGTCCACAAAAGCATTGGGTTGTTCGTAAATCTCTTTTAGCATGTAATGAGGAAATCCCTGCTTATCCAGTTGTTCACTTGACCAATCAAGGCTCACTCTCTTTTTTTCTATGGATTTTCCGGATTTTAAATCAAAAAAATCTATTCCCTTTTCAGTGCCTACAACTATTTCTCCATGGTCTAAAAAAACTACTTCTTTATTGTATTCAATAATAGGCTGAGCATCGCTTGCAATTAATGCTCCACCGAGAGGATCTTGCGCAACTACCAATGGCGAACCATGGCGAACTCCAATTATTTTACCAGGTTCTTTTTCACTTAAAACAACTACACTACAAGAACCTTTGATAGACAGAAAACTTTTTCTCACTGCATCTATAAGAGAAAGGCCTTTGTTCATTTCATCTAAGACTAGGTAACCAAAAAGTTCAGTATCTGTCTCAGATGCAGGTTGATGTCCATGGTTTAAAATTTCAGATCTAATTTCCTGATAATTTTCTATAATGCCATTATGCACTAAAACAATGTGACCAGTGCGATGAGGATGAGCGTTTTGAGTTGTGGGTTTGCCATGTGTTGCCCATCTGGTATGGCCAATTCCACAATAAGAATTAGTATATGGTTCAAAATTTTCTTTAAATTGTTTTGCAACATTGTCAAGTTTGCCTTCAGATTTTTTTATTTCAATTTTTCCATTTTGGAAAAAAGCCACCCCGGCAGAATCATAGCCACGGTACTCCAAACGTTTGAGTCCTTTTAAAAGAAGTTCAACTACAGGTCTTTTGCCAACATAACCTACAATTCCGCACATATTTAATTTATTCCTTTTTTTGCTACATATCCTATTTTATTAACTTGACGTGATCTTGCAATAGCCAAACTGCCAGGCTCAACATTTTCAGTAATAGTAGATCCTGAAGCCACATATGCTCCCTGCCCAACTGTAACAGGTGCAACTGTTTGGCAATCGCTACCCATAAAAACATCATCGCCTATAATGGTTTTGTGTTTCCGTTCACCTTCGATAATACGTCCGTCAAAATTGCAAGTCACAAAACCACAACCAATATTTACCCGTTTTCCGACTTCAGCATCTCCTAGATAAGACAAATGGGCAATACTAGTGTAATCGCCAATTTTTGTTTTCTTTAACTCTACAAAATTGCCAATTTTAACATGTGTTTCGATCTGATTATCCAATCTCAAATGAGCGTAAGGTCCCACTGTACAATAATCTCCAATCACTGATGAATCCGCAATTGTACCGGTTTTAATTGCTACTTCTCGTCCAACAACAACATCTGTGAGAACACTTCTTGGACCAATTACAGAATCCGGGCCTATTTTAGTTTTGCCTCTCAAAATTACACCTGGGTGAATAGTAACTCCTGAAGACAATTCTACACTCACATCAATCCAAGAGCTCCAGGGATCTATAAACTGTACTCCTTGCATTGCCCATTTTTTTACTACTCTTTCGTTCATGAGGCGTTGTGCATGGGCCAATTCCCATGCATTATTAACGCCACGCACATCGTCTGAGTTTTTCCAATTTAATATATCGATTGTTTTTTTTCTCTGCACAGCAAAGGCCACGAGGTCTGTCAAATAATACTCACCCTGAGTATTTCTATTAGAAAGTCTTTGACTCATTGCTTTTAGAAATGACGATTGGAAAAAATAAATAGAGACAGCAACTTCGTTCGTTTGTTTTTCTCTCAAAGTGGCATCTTTTTCTTCAACAATACGAAGTATAGATCCTTTTTTACCTCTTCTGATTACTCTTCCATATCCGGTGGGATCTTGAAATTCTGTTGTCAAAAGCCTTAGAGATACACTTCTAGTGAGAGGTTCAGTCATTTGCAAAATAAGCTCATCTGAAATTAAGGGCAAATCCGCTGGTAATACTAAAACTGGCAGTTTTTTTGCTAAAATTTTTTCTCCCCATTCTGAATTAATGGCACACTTTGCAGCGTCTCCCGTGCCTTTTTGTTCTGGTTGTACAACAAAGCAGATGTCATGGATTTTAAAAACTGGCGATTCGCTGACAAGCTGTTCTATTTTTTGATGTTCATGTCCAAGCACAATAGCGACTTTGGCATGGGGGAGTGTCTCAAAGACCCTATCTAAAACATGAAACAAAAGCGCTTTACCTCCAATTTCATGTAAGGCCTTAGGAACTTGAGATTTCATTCTTTTACCCTGTCCGGCAGCTAAAACAATTACTCCGCACGAATCAGGATCTTTTTGTGTGTGCATAAGTATTGGGTTACAAAATCTTCTGACTCTGATCAATCATTATTTATAAAATTTAATAGACAAAATATAGTGCTACGCGTAAAATTAATCTTATAAGTTCTTATAAAAAAAGTTGCGTTATTTATGGTTAGCGCTAAAATAAACAAAATGCACCGTGCACGAACAAACAATAAGAGGGGGGAACAAGATGGACACAAAAACAATTATAAGATTTAAAAAGCTTCTACTAGAGGAGAAACAACGCCTGCTTAACAACTCAAAAAATGCCATGAAAAACGAACTTGCACTCTCTCCAGATGATTTACCAGATGAGACAGACCTAGCAGCAAGCCAAATAAACCAAAATTTAGTTTTCAAACTCAGAGATAGAGAACGCCAGCTACTTACCAAAATTGACGAAGCGTTAGCAAAAATCGAAGAAGGCACTTTTGGAGTGTGTGAGTCCTGTGAGGAACCAATTGAACCCAAGCGACTCGAAGCAAGACCATCTACTGCTCTTTGCATAGCCTGTAAGGAAAAACAGGAACATCGTCAAAAAATTTACGCCTAACAACATACATAACATTTTTAATCCTATACTGGTACACGGTTAAATTAATTTTTGGTTTTTTTAAAATTATTCTATGAGTGAGGCCTTGGGAAGGCCAGGATGGGGCGACAAAGGGTCCCAGAGGCAGGATGCCGCGCCGACACCTTATAGAATAATTTTAAAAAAACTAGAAACCAATGTCCCAGTGTACCAGCAAGCAAACAAGACCTAAAGCCCTTCCCAAATCCAGCCGAACAATCACTTAGAGTAGTAAAATAACTGATTTGTATACCCACGAAACGCAATAGAGGATCTGGATGGTAACAAACTACGAAGGCGAGCAAATCGAAATTCCAAGTACACTTCCGCTGCTACCAGTAAGGGATATTGTCGTTTTCCCATATATGATTATCCCTCTTTTTGTTGGACGCGATTCGTCGATCAAAAGCGTCGAAGAAGCTCTGGCCCGTTCTGATCGCCTCATACTTCTTTCGTCTCAAAAAGACATCAGCGACGAACATCCAACATCAGATGGAATCTATAGATTGGGAACAATCTCCATGATCATGCGCATGAGGAAACTCCCCGACGGAAGGATCAAAATTTTAACTCAAGGATTATGTAAAGCAAATATTGCAGAGTTTACACAAACACAGCCTTATTTTGAGGTCAAAATTGACCGCATCGAAGAAAAACCGCTTCCACCAATAACAGAATCTGAAGCTCTCTCAAGAAATGTCAGAGAACAGCTAGAAAAAGTCATTGCTTTAGGAAAAATGCTCTCTCCTGACATTCTCATGGTTTTAGATGACATTAACGATCCAGGCAGACTGGCAGATCTTGTTGCATCCAACCTAGGGCTCAAAGTAAGCGAAGCACAAATGATACTTGAAACAATTGATCCCATTGAGCGATTAAAAAAGATCCATGAACTACTAGCTAGAGAAATCGAAGTGCTTTCTATTCAAGCTAAAATTCGTTCACAAGCAAAAGACGAAATGACCAAGTCCCAAAAAGAATATTTTTTGCGTGAACAAATCAGAGCCATAAAAAGTGAATTGGGCGATACTGATGCCAAGACAGAAGAAATGAGTGAATTACGGGAAAAAGTCCTAGCCTGCAAAATGCCAGCTGAAGTTGAACAAGAAACACTCAAACAACTGGGTCGACTTGAGAGAATGCACCCCGATGCTTCAGAAGCCTCGATGCTGCGCACCTATATCGACTGGCTGATCGAAACTCCATGGAGCAAACAAACTGTTGATAATTTAGACCTGATACGCGCAAAACAAATTTTAGACGATGATCACTATAATTTGACTAAAATTAAAGAAAGAATTTTAGAATATCTTGCTGTACGAAAATTAAAAGAAAAAATGAAAGGGCCTATTCTTTGCTTTACTGGTCCTCCAGGTGTAGGCAAGACATCCTTGGGTAGGTCTATTGCAAGAACAATGGACAGGGAATTTGTAAGAATTTCATTGGGCGGGATTAAAGACGAAGCAGAAATCAGAGGTCATAGACGCACTTACGTGGGTGCACTGCCAGGAAGGATTATCCAAGGATTAAAACAAATAGGAACAAATAATCCAGTTTTCGTTTTAGATGAAATTGATAAACTTGGCAGTGATTTTCGTGGAGACCCTTCTTCTGCTCTCTTAGAGGTTTTAGATCCCGAACAAAATAACACTTTTAGAGATCACTATCTTAATGTTGCTTTTGATCTATCTCATGTCATGTTCATTGCAACATGCAATATATTGGATACCATTCCATCAGCACTGAAAGACAGAATGGAAATCATTAGTCTACCTGGATACACCGAAGAGGAAAAATATTTTATTGCCAGGAAATACCTGATACCAAAACAATTAAATGAAAACGGTCTGAATGTAAATTTATTAGAATTTACGGATGAGGCTGTTAAAATTATTATTGCCAATTACACAAGAGAGGCCGGTCTAAGAAATCTAGAAAGAAATATTGCAACTATATGTAGAAAAACCGCCAAATTAGTAGCTGAAGGTAAAAAGGAAAAAACAATTATTACACTTGATTTTGTTCATAAATTTTTGGGACCTGCTATTTTTATGCGTGAAGACGAACAAGAAAAAGATGAAATTGGCATTGCCACAGGTTTGGCATGGACATCATTTGGTGGAGAAATCCTCTATGTCGAATCCACAACCATGAAAGGAAAAGGCAATATTACGCTTACGGGGCAATTGGGCGAAGTCATGAAAGAATCAGGTCAAGCAGCATTAGGACTTATTCGATCTAGAGCAAAGGACTT
>JACQAU010000095.1 GCA_016194835.1 Deltaproteobacteria bacterium | reverse complement strand
AGCTCCTGGTTTGACGCCTCAATCACGTTTAGCTTGCCAAACTGTACCAAGTGGTGCAAAAGACTTGGTAATAGAAGTGCCAAATTGGAATAGGAATTTAGTAAAAGAGGGAAAATAGCATATGAATATAACAATACTTTTTAGTTTTATTTTATTAATGGTTTTCAATAATGCATTTGCAATGAATTTTACGGCAAAATTGTATGAGCTAAACTCAGATCAAAAAAACTTACTCTTTCAGATGAAGAGGGAAGAGACTAAGGTGCAGGATAATTTGTCAGTAAAAAATACTATAACTGATTTACAGGGAAAAGAAGCTGTGCTTGAAGAGTTGACTTTAGTAGAAGGAAAAATTTCGAAATATCTCATTCATCAGAAACAACTTGGAGACGAAAGGGTTTTAGAAGTAAAAGACAATAAAATTCTATTTCGGACGACAAATAAAAATGGTGAAACAAAAATGGACGAAGAAAAACTTGTTGCCAACTTGGTAGTGGGCCCAACAGTTTTGGATTATTTAAGAAAGAACTGGGATGTTATTTTAAAGGGTGAAACGCTTGCTATCCGTTATGCGGCATTAGACAGAAGAGAGACCGTAGGGTTTAAATTTTTTAAGGAATCCGATATAAAATGTGGCAATCAAGACTGTGTGTTAGTAAAGATGAAACCCACCAGTTTTATTATAGCAGCTTTAGTTGATCCCCTTTTATTTACTTTTGAAAAAACCTCAGCAAAGTTATTAGAGCTAAAGGGTCGCACACTGGCAAAGCGAAACTTAAATGGCGACTGGAAGGATCTTGATGCTCATATTGTATATGAATATTAGTTTTGCATTTCTATGTAGCTGAAATCGAGCTTGCCTCTGGGCTGGTAGAAAAAGGGATCCATTTTGATTTGGATCAGCTTTGGACCCAGTTGAAAACCACACAAGAAGCAACTCAGATACGACAAATGCTCTCTCCATTGGCTGGTGGCGAATCCGTACAATGGGATGTCCAGAACGCTCGCCAAGAACTCTTGTCCCGTAACTTTTTAGCCGAAGATATTGATGGCATTCTCCTTCGGAGATTATCAGTTTAATATGTCTTGACAGATGTTAAATAGTCATATTAAATATGTCTTATGAGGACATCAATGAACATACCAGCAGACCTTTTGAAAGAGGCAGTTCAAATCAGTGAAGCTTCGTCTCAAACCATGGCTGTTGTTATGGGGCTTCAAGAACTGATTAAGAAAAAACGTCTTGAGAAATTAGCATCTTTAGGAAAATCTGGGCTGATCCAGATTAGCTCAAAACAGTTAAAAAAAATGAGATCCCGATAAAATCCAATGACAAAGATATTGGTGGACACCTGTGTGTGGATTGAGTTTTTTAGTAAAAAATCTTATTTACCAGAAAAAGAAATGAATCAACTCTCAGAATGGATCAAAGAACAATTAGTGAGCACTATTGAGCCTATTCGAGCAGAACTTTTATCTGGACTGATGGCCGATAACACAGATTGTCGTTTCTGTTTGGATGCTTTAGAGTATCGAGATCTACCATGGAGAGACAGAGAAACTTGGGATCAACTTATTGATATTGCAAAATTTGCAAATAAAAGAAAACTCAAAACCACTGGGCTTATTGATCGAATGATTCTTTTATCTGCAATAGAGTCAGGAGATCAGCTTTGGAGCCTTGATCGCGCTTTAATCCAGCTTGCTAAACATCTGGGAATTCAGGTTTATTTGTAACTTGGGGTAGGCATTATATGCTTGATACATTTCAAGTGAGTTATTTTGCAAGTAAGAATGCCCCTCTAGATAGAAAGGATTTTTTTATTTATCCAACACTCAACACATCTGCAGATTTGGACAAACGGGACTGTATTAATGTAGTTAATTTAAAATTTGTTTTTTCAAGTCACAATAAGGCCGAGCAAAACATACACCCCCTTGTGATCGAAAGAATTGTACTTCTTAATAACTTTAATGAAAAAAGACCTGCTAAGTGCCTTTAACTACTGATTAGAAATCTAGCTACTCGCCTTGCATTTGCCATCAGAGTAAACGTTAACCCTTTAGCCGGTAAAAAATTCCAAGTAGAGCCATCTGCGACATACACGTTTTGAGTTCCCCGTAAGCGACCTTCTAAAGTACAAGTTAATGGCTTGTCACTTGCGCAATAAGGCAGTGTTCCTGCGTAATGAATGCTGGCGCCATGCGCTGGTCGACTCACTCCCATAGGGACACAATAAAGTGACAAAAGTTGTTTTAACATTTTTCTTTCTTGAACTTTTAATTTATGTTTTTCTAAATCTGTAAACTCATAATTGATTTCTAGGGCATCTAATTTATCTTGCTTTTTTAATCTCACATTGCGTATTGGAGAAGTGGAATCAGAAAAATGTAAATTTACACAAGTAAAAGAAGTCAAAATCAATCTTGCAAGTAAAAGACCAAGCTTCGGTGGAAGAGGGATATTTAATAATAATCTAGATAACAAAAGAGAACGATAAGAATAAAATTGAGCCAACACATAATCTTCAGTGTCATCTGGATGTCGAAGCAAGGCTGTGAGCTGGGCTAAACTATAGCGCTCGTTGCGTACTAATTTTCCCAAAAGTGGCAGATGAATTGCAGCCACCCAAAGATTATGGTTACAAAGAATTGGGATTTGCGTGTTATAGTTTTCAAAAGATTTTAATACAATTTTCGCACTCCCTAATGCTCCAGCTGCTAGTATCAGTTTTTTCGTTGTTATAATTTTTTCTTCTCCTGTGTTTAGATGTTGACAGTAGAGTTCTATATGATTTTTTTCTTTAAAAAATAATGCCAGCTGTCCTGGTAGATAGTAAAAATTAGGGTCTTTTTTTAAGATTTCTAAAGTAAACTGTGGTCTATATACAGATTTAGTAAAATCTGACCAAAAATCCATATCCCAATACGGATTTTTTTGCCTGTTGTGTGAAGGTAATGTCAAGTTTGCTAAAACACTCTGCCCTAAAGAAAAACCTCGTTTTGTAAAGAGATCTTTTTTCTTTTGATAAATTTTGTATATAGACACGGCTAGTGAATCTAATTGAAGTGGCGGTAGTAGGGAAATATCTTTTGCAATAAGTTTTCCCACATCATCTTTTTGGTTCCCGCTTACTCCTATATCCTGAGCGACTTCTTGATAGAACGGTCTAATTTCTTGTGGATGAATGCCGATTTTTTTTAATTCAAAATCTTCGTAAACAAAGACATTAGCCCCCCAGCTTACCCCAAGCCCACCTAGTGCAGTACTTTGCAGTGGAAAAAAACTATTTGATATAACAGGAAAAAATTTTTCCATATCTTGAATCATATGGGACCGGGGGGCAGTGAGATGAGCTCCTGCTTTGTTTTGACTTAAAAAAGCTTGCTCAATATTTTCTCCTAAAAAATAATAAGATTGATTAGGATCTGTCTTTCTTAGATCCAAAAACGGCTTTGGAGGTATACGTGTTGCGTATTTCTGATCAGTAATGCCTATGTCTAATAAACCTACTTTGAGACCACTTTTAATAGCTTCTGCTGCAGTTTGTACACCGGAGGCTCCGGAACCTATAATCAAAATATCAAAATCAGTTTTTTCGGGCATAAAGTTTATTAAATAAGATATAAAAAAACCCGACAAGTCCGATAAAAAAAATCCCAATTATAGCAAAAAAAAATCCATGCCTAATAGGCTGAAATTTGTCAAAATATTTCGGATCAGTCTCTCTTTTTGCTATGTCTAAAACCGCGCTCTCTTTAGACGAAAGACTCAATTTATTAAACTCCGTGTTTAAATGCAGTGAGTTCGAGAATAATATCTCCAAACTGAGAGGCAATAAGTTGTTTTACTGCTCCGTCCATCACGGTTTTAACTGGGTT
>JACQAU010000062.1 GCA_016194835.1 Deltaproteobacteria bacterium | reverse complement strand
GTATAAAACTCGAAAGAGGTCCTCCTGCTCCACCCGTGAGCCACCCGATCATTTCTGAGGTTGTCTGGTGTTTGATTAATACTAGGCCAGGCAGTTCATAACCGAAGATAGGTAGGCTTGAAATAGGATGAAAAAAAACGAGTATACCACTTAAGATTCCCGCGCCATAACAAAAGTCTTCTTTCTTTAACGCGCGTAAGCATAAGGAAACAGAAATAAGTGTTAAGCTGAGCATATGCTTAAGGCCAATGTCAAACTGATAAAATTTCATTGCTAGATATAAAATAGTTGTTAAAGCAATAGCGGCAATGTTTGAAAAATTTTGTCTTAAAAGGTTAAAAATTTTTCTACGAAAAATAAATTCCTCTAAATAAACGAAACCACATAACAATAAAACGCGCACTGCAATCCCTGTTAGAGCAAAAAGAGATTCTTCAAAGCTAATTAAAGTGCCGTAATATTGATAAAAACCAATAAACAACAAAACAATGGTTATGCCGAGAGAAATACTTGATCCAATGAAAAAAGAAGTAATATATGCCTTTTCAAAACGGTAATTAGAAAAAACCTCAGAAAATGAAAAAATAATTAATGGATTAAGGTTTTGTAAAAGTAGCACGTAAAGAAATAGTCCAATGCTAAACACATTTAGTTCGATTGAGTGAAAAGCCTCGCTCATTTCGGCAATCGATACGTTGGTGTTTTTCCAATAATACATAATTTTGCATAAATTTTTAGGCATAAATTTTAGTATTTTGTGAAGTTGCATGATTTTTGGATAAAGATTTTTATGTGTGAGACGTAATGGCAATAATTGTGATTACGTTTTTGCCTGGACCATAATGCCAGAAGATACGATAGGCTGCTGAAGTCTTATTTTCGGCATAAGCCTCAAAGATTTCCTCATTATTTACTCCTATGAGAGATGCATATTTATGGGTATTCAGGCCAGGGTGACGAGGATTTGTTTCTAGATATCCTAGCGCCTTACGAACTGCATTCAGACGCTTTTCAAGTCCCTTATTATTTTCTAGTGTTCGTAGATTTACATCTGCTTCCAGCGTGAATTTGAGTTCGAAGCGCATTTCAGATCATTCATCTTTCTCGTTGACAAATTTAGCAAACGATCTCCGTGACCGAACTTCTCCTTTGGCAGACTGCACAAGACCGCGCTTCACACTTTCAATAGCGCCTTTGTTTTCAAAGAGCCACTTTTCACGTGCTGGTATTTCTACCATAGGTTCTAAAAGAAAGCTGCCTCCTGGCTGAGGAAAAACCATAAAGCTGCTTATACCATCGGCGAGCTTTCCTAAAGTGATGCGTCCCTTTGCATCTGAACGAACCTTAATAATCTTTGTATCGGCGGATGATAATGATAATCTTGACATATCAACTCCTAATACTATTATCGCCAAAAGTGGGAAGTAAGTAAAGTGGGAAATATATTATTCCCCACTTATATAACTGATTGTTTTTAATGATTATTTTGCTACAAGTCCTTAAAAAGCCTCATATCCAATATCGAAACAACTTCACACTCCAAAAATCTGCTACTGCACTAGCTATAAAAATTATTAAACTAAAATTAACCCAAAGAAAAAACCTGAGCCACCGCTTGTCATCCGATAATTTTAAAAAACGATTGAGTTCATATACAATTTTAAAACACATTAAAAATGCAACGCATAAATACAAGCTGCCCACTTTTAAAAACAATGGAGCACCAAGAGATAGTCCAATATAGGCTAAACACCAAAGCACAATGTGATTTTGGGTAATTTTATTTCCATAAACAACTGGTAAAGTAGGGATATCTCCACGTTCATAATCGGTTTTATATTTAATAGCTAGTGTCCAAAAATGAGGCATTTGCCAAAAAAATAAAAGAAAAAATAAATATATCCCACCCAAAGAAAATACTTGTCCATTGCTTGAGCTATAGCCCATTAAAATAGGCAAGGCTCCAGGAATAGCGCCAGGGACAGCAGCAAATGCAGAATTTTTTTTAAACCACAATGTATAAAGTCCATTGTAAAAAAACAATGCTAATAAGCCTAAAAAACAAATTTTAAGATCTATTATTGCTAAAATAAAAGCGCCTAAGCAAATGCAAAATACACTAAAACCAAGTGCCATATGAGGAGAAACTGTTTTACATACAAGTGGTCTGTGTGCAGTTCGGTGCATTTTAGAGTCCAAGTTTCGTTCTTGATACTGATTGAAAGCAGATGCGCCTGTTGATAAAAAAAATATCCCAAAGAGAGTGGCCATTAAGCGAGCTATTTGTAAATTTTTCTCAAAGTTTTGTCCTAAGAGATAGCCCCCCAATGAACAGATTAGAATCAATAAAACGATTTCAAATTTTGCCAGTTCTTTGTATGTTTTTATTTTTTTAATCCACATTTTACCACATTTTACATAAACCACTTATGCAACGCGCCTGTTTTTAATGAAAAATAAAATAATAATCCCCATAGGGCATACCCTAATGCCGCATGAGTTGCTCTGATATGTGTGTGTAGGCCAAAAAGAACATTAGTGACGCCTAATATTATTTGCAATATAAATAATATCAAAAGAAAAAAGCTTAATTTTTTTAAGGGATAGGAATTTTTAAAGACTTTCAGCGGTAGGTGAATAAAAACCCCAATCATTATGATTCCCCACCATCTATGAATAAATGCAAGCGAGGTTTCAAAAGTTAATGGGATAGGGAAAAAACTTTCTAAACAATTTGGAAACTGTGAACAAGCAAGTCCAGCGTGGCTATGTCTTAATAGTCCTCCAAGAGCGAGCTGGATTAATAGTCCCACTAGTGCGGCTTTGCTAAGTAAATGTAGTGGCTGGTAATTGAGTTGAAAATTGAAACCCGAATATGAACATGCAATGCTAATCAATCCTGATAAAACAAGACATGCAATAAGTAAGTGTATAGTGCTTGCAAGAATTGAAAGTTTCAAAAAGACGGTTATACCGCCTAATAAGATTTGAATTGCAAGTAAAACTAGAATTGCGAAAGCATATTTTTTTGAGAACGCTTGAGGTGGCTTTTTTATTGTTTTTATAAGTGTGATAAGAATGAAAATAGCTGTGATAAGAGCAATCCAGCGATGTCCCCATTCAAAGATCACTTCTTTTTGTAAGGGAGGAAATACCGTTCCATAGCACAGTGGCCAGTCCGGACATCCCAAGCCACTTCCGGTGGTGCTTACTAGGTTTCCCCACACCATGAGAAGATATGTGAGACCAACTGTGATCCAGGCTAGTGTTTTCATATTCATTACACCTGTGTATAACACAATCTCCACCCGGAGGTT
>JACQAU010000061.1 GCA_016194835.1 Deltaproteobacteria bacterium | reverse complement strand
CTGCAGAAAAAATTCCAGTTCTCACAACTACGGCAGTTAGTGGAGCTGTTGCTCAGTCTACCTCTAAAGAAAGTGTTTCGCTTTCTATTACCTTGAAACCACAAATCAATAAACTTGCAAATATTGTAAAGCTGGATATTACAGCAAAGTTAGCAGATATTAGCGCTCGAGAATTACCTGCTCAAGTGCAGAACCTGGCTTTAGCAACATTGGAGAGAAATATTAAAACCTCTGTTGTAGTTTCCGATAAGGACACTATTGTTTTAGGTGGTTTAATGAGAGATAATACAAGTGATATTGTTTCAAAGATCCCAATTTTAGGGGATATTCCGCTTTTAGGTTGGTTATTTCGCTCAAAGAAAACACAATCTGTAAAAACTAATATGCTTATTTTTATTACTCCAAATATTATTCGACAAGCAGATCATATTCGTGCAGTTTTAGATAGAAAATTAAAAGAACGGGATGAATTTTTAGAAGCTAATACCGGTGGTTCAGATCCACAGAGTAAATATCGTGACAATATAATAAAAACACTCCCAGATGTTGAAGAGTTAAAAGCAAAAGTAAGAAAAACAATCCCAATTGACGAGGATGTGATCGAAACACAACCAGAACAAAAACCTCAATCAACTCTGCCGAAATCAACATTACCTCAACAAGCTATACCACAAGTACAACCACCGATGTCACAAGTCCAGCCACTAGTGCCACAGCCCGTACAGCCTATTGACTCTGGTGCACACTTACAGGAGAGTTTGTCTATTGGCTCTGGTGACCAGCCTCAAACAGGAACACAGCCAGTGCCAATTGCACAACCAGGACCAGTTGTACAACCGGCTCCAGTAGCGCAAACGGCACCTGTACCACAAACGGCGCCAGCACCACAACCTACTGCAGGAGTACGCTCACAATGACCGAAGTACCATCAACAACTCCACAAAAGGGGCCTATTAAAATTGGACAACTCCTGATCAAGCATACTTCTTTGACTCCGGAACAACTAGAAGAGGCTCTGGAAATACAAAAAAAAGAAGGAGGAATGCTGGGTGAAGTTTTAATTCGTAAAAATTTTATTCTCCCACATGAGCTTATGAAAGCTCTATGTTTGCAATTAGGTTTAGTTTTTATTGAGGATTTAAAACCAAATGAAATAGATCCGGCACTAATAAAAAATATTCCAATTAATTATGCAAAAACAAGAGAAATGATACCTTTAAAAATCGAGGATACTCCTAAAGGTGATGTTTTATCTATTGCAGTGAGTGATCCATTCAGTAATACCATTGTGGATGATATGCATGTACTTACTGGTAAGCCTATTAAGTCAGTAGTTAGCACCAGCATGCGCATCCAAGACGCTATTAACCGTGTGTATGAGAGATCAAGTGGAAATCTGGTCGAAAAAATAGAAGGCCAATTCGAAGACGAAACCTATGATCTCGAAGGTCCTATTGATATTTTAGAAGCCACTGAAGATGACGCTCCTGTTATTAAGTTTGTCAACTCGCTTATCTTTAGAGCAGTGAAAGAAAAAGCTTCAGATATTCATATTGAACCATTTGAAAAAGAATTTGTTGTCCGTTTTCGTGTTGATGGTGTGCTCTATGATATTATTCGACAACCTAAAAAAGCACATGCCGCCATTACTTCACGCATCAAAGTCATGGGAATTTTAGATATTGCTGAAAAGAGACTTCCACAAGATGGAAGAATTAAAATTAAAATTGCTGGCAAAGACGTAGATATGAGGCTTTCTACTGTGCCGACTCATTTTGGCGAGAGAGTTGTTCTTCGTATTTTAGAGCAAAGTGGTTCACCATTAGATTTAGAACAACTTGGATTTTCTGAAAAAAATGTCAAAATGATTCATAAACTCATTTTTAGAAAATATGGCATTTTTTTGGTAACAGGACCAACTGGTAGCGGAAAATCGACAACACTGTCTTCTTGTTTGGTAAAACTCAATAGCCCAGAAAGAAATATTCTTACCGTCGAAGATCCTATTGAATATCAAATTAACGGAATTAGCCAAGTTCAAGTAAATACTAAGATTGAGCTAACTTTTGCTCGAGCGCTTCGGGCATTTTTAAGACAAAATCCTGATGTCATTATGGTTGGTGAAATTAGAGATAAAGAAACTGCAGAAATTGCAATTAATGCCTCATTAACTGGACATTTGGTTTTATCAACAT
>JACQAU010000073.1 GCA_016194835.1 Deltaproteobacteria bacterium | reverse complement strand
TAACATCGCTATTTTCCTAAGAGCTTCGTCATTAGAACTAATCTCAGAAAAAAGTTCTATGTTTTTTAAATACTCAACCCAGCCTTTTTCTAATTTAAACTTCGGTTGAAAATTTAGCATTTTCTTGACTTGTGTCATATAAGTTTCCTTGTGAGTTTCCCTGTGAGCTTTCTTGTTTAAAACGATTTTCTAAAACTATAGCTAATGAACCATCCAAAATAATATAGTCATCAACTGGGTTTAAAACCGGGTCGTTGCATTTGAGTTGTTTTACTAATTTTAGATTTTGAACAAGTTTTTTTACATCTGGTGTTTTCTGTGCTTTTCGTATGGCTCTCTCTTTGATCAGATGACTATTTCCTGTGTTCTCTAAAATTCCAATCACAACACAATCAGGATATCGTTTTTCGAATTCTTTTTTAAAGTCCATGTATTTTTGTTTTAAAAAATCATCTGGAATTTTTTTTGTATTAATAATAGTTGGCGTTTTTGGAGAAAGAAGATCAAATAGAATATTTGTAATTCCTGTACCAGCTGAAGCATTTCCCAAAAGCAGTCGTCTATATTCTTCTGTATAAATAATTTCATTTACTGAAGCGAGTTTTAAATATTGATCCATTTTAGGATCATAGATCTCAGCAGCCACCAAAGTCCCCTTGGCTATATTAGCCAACGTCATAGCAGTCATAATGGTATGAGAATCAGTTTCGATCATACTTGGAACTTGATTATTATTACCTGGTGTTTGATCTGCTAAAATTAAAACTTTCCTTGCTCTTTCTGGCGCAGCTCGTCTTAAAACGGTTTCTTGATAATAATCACCAGGAACTACTTGTATCTCACTAAGTCTAGGATGTTCTCTGATTGCGTCAATTTTTGATTGTGAAATATTAGCCACCAATATTAGCTGATTCGGTTTTAAGTCAGGATTGAAAGCTAAGACATGAAGTAAAATTTCATGAATATCCTCTTTCCACCCACAAACAACAAAATGCCTATTTAGATGATTTGTTTCCACAAGTCCTCTCCTTTTTCTCAAAACTTGTTCTAAAAAATAAGAAGAAATCTTTGCTGTAAGAATTCCAATAGCCACAACTCCTGAAAGCATTAATACAGTACCCAAAACACGGCCCAATCCAGTGACAGGGTAACGATCCCCATAACCAACAGTCAAGAAAGTGACAATACCCCACCACAGCGAGTCAGGATATGATGTAATGTTAGCGTCTGCTGCCTTATACTCCACTAAATAAACAAAATATGAAACCCCAAGCCATGTAATCACTAAAAAGACAACAACAAATGTCATTAAATTGGCACGTAAAAACCGTTTAAATTTTTGCCTCAAATTTTCCTGTACGCTAAACACATCCATTCACATAGAAAATCGGCTATAGACAGCTTAAAGATTAGAAATTTACAACTGGAACCGCCCAGAATCGAACTGGGAATAGCTGTTTAGGAAACAGCCGTTATATCCATTTAACTACGGCTCCATAAGACAGTATTTTTAACTGATGAACATGCAAAATACTATTACTTTTTACGTGTGGCGATCACCTGCGAAGCCCAATTTGGATGCTCTGGTAAAATTTTTATTGGATCCAGGGCTATTACTCCATGTCGAATTTCAAAATGCAAGTGAGGACCCACACTATGCCCAGTACTCCCTGAATAAGCTATTTGTTGACCTTTTCTTACCCTTTGTCCTTTTTTAACTACAAGTCTTGAGTTATGAGCATACACCGTTGAAAGAGCATTACCTCCAACTCCACCATGCTCAATAACTAACATCTTTCCATAACCTTTTATACTTGCACCAGCATAAATGACTTCGCCATCAGAAACCGCATAAACAATCGATCCCCGCTTTGCTCGTAAGTCCACCCCTTCATGATAATCACTCCCGCGCTTACCAAACAAAGACGTAATCACTACAGGGCGTACAGGCCACTGCCACTGATAAGTCATTGCTTTAACTTGGTTTAAAACTGCTGAACTCAATTGTGGCTCTTCTTTTTTAATATTAATATTTGCTTCTTCTAATGTCCGAAGCCTATCCAAAAGCCCCATTCTATTATTTTTCATTGGTCGTGCTGTTACGCAGCCAATAAGAAAAAAAATGCTCAAAATAAAACAAACAACACGATTTATTTGAATAAATTCCATTTTCTCTGCATTTCTTCCAAAAATTGAAAATCAGTACAATCCAATTTGAGAGGCGTAATAGACGCAAAACCAGCAGCAACAGTTAAACAATCCGTATTTTCTTCTGCCTTAAAACCCTTATATCTACCGCCAACCCAAAAATAATCTTTTCCACGATGATCTTTTCGTTTTAAAACACTCCCACTATAATAACGAAACCCTTGTCTTGTAAGCTGTATCCCTTTGACAGATCTTATTGGTAGGTCAGGAACATTTAGGTTTAACATCGTGTGTTTTGGCAGTGGATTTATTTGTAAGTTTTTTAAAACTTTAACTGCCATTTTTGCAGCCGTTTCATAATGAAGTTTGTTTTCAGGAAGCCCTTTTGAAAAATCAAGCGACAAACTCACTGCTAATGCAGGAATACCCAAAATACATGCTTCTCTAGCTGCAGAAACAGTTCCAGAATAATACACATCCTGACCCAAATTCCCACCCCTATTAATCCCTGAAACAACTAGGCTAGGCATAGATCCAATTACTTCGCGAATCCCTAAATAAACGCAATCTGCCGGAGAACCATTCACGCCATAAAAGTTTTTTCCCATAGGTATTATTCTTAAAGGCTTGTGAATAGTCAAAGAATGCCCTGTTGTGCTTTTTTCTTCAATAGGTGCAACGACAAATACTTGGCCTATTTTTTTTAATTCTTTAAAAATCACTTTAAGTCCATATGCATGAACACCGTCATCATTACAAAGTAAAATACGCATCATATTATTTTCATTTTATAACCTATTCCATCCTGCACGAATCGCATCCAGCTCCCCAAAGGCCGGTTCTGGAAATTATTTTTAAAATACTAAAAAACTAACTAAACTATGTTACTCATTATACCTGTAGATTGAGTAGTGATATTTTTAAAATAGTGTACTAGTGCCATAACAACGCTTAAGAACAACGTTTAAGACTTATTTAGATACGGATCTCGTTTTTTTGCTATCTTTTCTAGTGCTAAATTTAACAATTCTCCGTCTGGAGTGTTAACACTCGTATACACACAATGCTGCCTGGCATTCTCTAGCTCTGCACATACATTTACTAAAATACTATGACCTAGAAAAATCAAACTTAGAGATGACACCGGTCCTAAAAATAAACCTTTCTTACAAGGCACTACTGCATCTCCTATTCTCCCTCCAATATCAACAACAATATTACAAATTTCATACAACTTTTTACCTGAACTATGTCGAGATTGAACATTTTTTGAATGCTCTAAATTAGTAAAACAAACAGTATAAAGCCCTAGCTCTCTTGCGTAAAAAGCTAAATCAATAATACCACCATTGATACCTGATTGAGAAGCAAGCCACAACATTTCACCTTTTACTGGAGCACAGTGATCTAAAAACTTTCTAAAAGAACCTTCTTTCCGTTCTAATTGTCTAAGTTTTTTCGGACCATAAAAAGGCAATAACGCAGCATTACTTACTGGAATAACAAAATTCGCTCCACCTGCTCTATGATAAAGTTCCATCGGAAAAAGTGCTGAATGCCCACTACCAAACACAAAAAGAAATCTCCCATTTTTTACTTCAGAAACTAGTTTTTTAGAAATTTTCTCCAACACCAGTTTGTTTTTAATAATAATTTTATTAAGATGTGGCAAAACAAATTTCGAATATGTTTCTAAAGTTTGCATTACTTACTCCAACACCGTAGACACTACAGATGAAATTCCAGAAAATCCCTCACCAGTGAGATTGATAGTTAAACCAGGATCAAAAAGTGAACAATACTTCGATTGAGCCGCAGTAGACTCCGGACACAAACTCAAAGAATATGCCAAATCAATCCTCCAGCACTTAGAAGGTGTCTGGATTTTCAAGCCCAAACCCATTCCCAAAAGGTGAGATGGTTTTACTAGAGTATAACTAAAACTAAAAGATGGCAAAAAATAATCAGATATGGAATATGAAAAAGAGCCGCTTAGATAATCAGTCTCGCCACCAGACTTAAAATAAATATAATTCAGGGAAAGACTTCTATCAAAAGATAAAAAATCCTGTCTGGTACCGCTCTCTAAAACATATTTTACAGATAAAGAAAAGTTGTGTCGACTATCCAATAGGGAAATATTGCCATACGGTAAATAATAATATTCACTACCAATGGTCCACTGATTATAATTAAAACCAAGTCCTGAAAAAAACCTAGACAATGGCTTTCTTTCGTCGGGCGTTTTACTATACTCTCTAAAATTAATGGTTTGACCTGCTTTAAAATCAATCATCTTATGATAAGTAGGCGAAAGATTGTTCATATCCCCTACTCTTCTGAGAATCTGCGAATTTACGGCATAGGTTAATGATTTTCCCAAGGGATCAAAGTAAGTATTATAATTTTGTGACGAATCAATTGGCACAATATCGTAACTATCAAAATGATAGCCACTTAAACCTTGTGCTTGGGCATGACTAATTTGCTCCAAAAAAGGATGCGATGCTGGATTTTCAAAGCTATGTGGTATTAAATTAAACGTCAAAAAAGGCCTGATAAGATGCTTAATTTTTGGCACTGCAGGATTAGAAGTGTCATAAATCCTTTCAAACTGAGTGGATAATTCAGAACGAAAAAGCAAATATCCACGACTTAAGTTTGGAACTGCATTATGAAAAGAATAAAAAAATGTTCGATATTCCAATGATGGAATAAGCGAAAAATAATCAAAAGGTCTCAAAGTAGTATACAATGTTGGCGTAATAGACAATCGTGTTGCACGTCTTAGAGGATCTTTGCCTGCAATTGGATCTAAGTTTGGTCTAACCGTAGTCAATGGATCCAAATCAAAATCTCCAGATGTTCTAGTGAAATTAGTAATTCCTACACTAATTCCTGATGCCAAATAATTACTCAATATAAACTTATCATTAGTAGTCACAACAGCTGTTGGATAAACTTGAACCGTTTTTGAATCAAAACTATAAGGATCTGAATTTAATAAATTTCTCGTCCTTCGTGCTGCCACGTAGGCGCTCAGTGCTGGTTTTGTATAAGAAAGAAACAGTGATGACGTCAATGAAGCCCCGTCTGAAGGAATATCAGAAAAACGATTAGGAAAATAATTGTCTCTAACCTCATACAATTTCAATTTTTGATCGATACCAAAGGGTAATTCTTGAGCTTGCTCCAACATAAAACCCCAGCGGTGAGAAATTGCCGTGTCATTTCTATTTTTAGATTTATTACTATCTTCAATAAATTTTTCAAATGTTGGATCTTTAACGTAAAAAAAATCTGCCTTACCTTCGCTTCTTTTAGTAAGCTTGTAACGTCCTTCCCACTCAAAACGAGGTCCAAAGCCGCCCCAATATGCTAAAACAATCTTCATATCTGCACTGTTATGTATAGCCCAAAAAAAAGGAAGAATCACTCGTATGCCTTCTGTAGCAATTTTTATTTTTGGAATCAGAAAACCAGTTTGTCGACTCTTTTTTAATGGAACTATAAAATAAGGGAACCAAAACACTGGAACATCTTTGATTTTTCCAGTAACGTCTTTCATGTAAGCATAGCCTTCGAATTCTAGCTCAACATCACCACCGCTTAATGCCCATGCCTTTGGACAGTCATTACAAGTAGAATAGTCACCATGGTGAACCTGAAATCTACCAGGACCAAGTTTATTTATCCTTTCACCTGTCAATGAATAACGATTATTGGACACTCGACCATTCACAATACTTCCCATCCGAGTATTCATGTTAAAATGCATCTCATCCCCATAAATAACTAATTCTGGAGACACATAGATGCAGCTTCCCTTGGCATCTAGGTTGCTAGTCTCTTTATCAAAAACGATATAGTCTGCAATGATAGTTTCTCCAGGTTGATGCAACTGGGCATTGCCAACAAGTTCTACACGATTGCCGTCCCTATCCCAAATGGTTTTGTCTCCTGACCAATGCATTGGGTTCTCATCAGAAGCCGTGTAAGCATTTGTCGTAATAAAAAAAACAAATATTAACGCAATGTTTATTTTATCTTTCATGAATAGCAATTATTTTTACCAAGCCTCCAAAGATGGATCTTTAATTGGTTAGATAAATCTTTTCGTTCAATAATACGATCTATAAAACCATGTTTTAATAAAAA
>JACQAU010000072.1 GCA_016194835.1 Deltaproteobacteria bacterium | reverse complement strand
ATTCCGCACTTCTTCTGGTATTCAAACAGGCGAATCATCTAATCGAGAATCAGACGAATTTATTATTCACCCAAATGAAATAAAAAGTCTCAAGGTAGGAGAATGCATATTCAGCATGAAAACTGAAGGTATCCTAAAACGTCTGCGTATTCCATTTCCACCAAAACTGCCAAATAAACGACGAGGTGGAGTACTGGAACGTGAAATGCCAAAATCTAGTACTAGAAGAGGTAGAGGTGTTCAGCGTTTCGAAAATTTTGATAATATTACTGATGCACAAGGGAGCCTGCTCGAAGAAGTTAGAAAATTAGAGAATAAACAAGAGAACTTAAGTTAAGAGGAGAAATAAATATGGATGAATCAATTATGCAAGATTTAGAAAAAGAATTTCAAGGAAAAGTTTTTCTAAAAATAGAGGATGTTTCTGGTTTATTAGGGTGTACAAAGAAGGTTATATATAATTGGACCAGAAGAGTAGATCGAGAAAGAAGACCGCCACGAGTAAGTGTTGGAAAAATAATTTTATTTCCAAAACGGGAATTTATACGTTGGCTTGTTCGTGAACAGAGCGTTTAATAAAATATGTAGGTTACAAATATGAATCAAGTTAGGACATATATTTATAAGAAAAAGCATAAAAGTGGTTCGGCAAGCTGGATTGTAAGATGGAAAGATTTAGTTACTGGAATTTGGAAAAATATGTCCGCAGGCAAATCAAAGGACGAAGCACTTTACATGGAGGCGGAAGTCAGAAAAGCACTTTTTCAGGGACAGAATCCAAAACCCGAATCTCCTGTTTATACTCCAAAAATGACTGTTTCAGAATTAATTGATCAGCTTTATCAAAGCCATCGCTATCTTAGTATAAGTACTAATTGGCAACATGCACTAAGAGGAAAATACGAAAACTATATTCGTCCTATTTTTGGAGAGGTTCATTTTTCAGAACTCAAAAAAGAACGCCTTTATCAATTTTATATGAATCTTAAAACAAAAGGCTTCTCACACACCACAATTCAAAAATATCATTACACGCTGACAATTCTTGGAGATCTTTATTGTGACTTAAACCCATCTGTCGAAAATAACATTAGAAAAATACGAGATTTCAATCGGTTTTTTCCAAAACAACCTCCTACAAGGAATATTGATTTTCTCACACTTGAAGAACTTGAAAAACTTTTTGTTGAAACTAAACGTTCTCAGTCCCCACTTCTTTATTCTTTGGTGAAATTTCTGGCTTACACTGGATTAAGAAGAACAGAGGCTTTAGATCTAAAATGGAATGATATTGATCACAACTCTGGTTTTATTCATATTAGAAAAAGCAAAAATGGGTCTTCCCGTGTAGTGCCGCTTGAAGAAGGAGCTGTAGAAGCCCTAAGTATCCTTTTGAAAAATAATGAGTATGTTTTTTCTAGAGCAGATGGAAGTAGACAAAGATTTGATTCATTTAGATTACCATTAAAACGCGCGCAAAGCGTGCAGGAATAAAAAAAAGAATTGACCTCCACACTCTAAGGCATAGCTTTGGAAGTAACAAAATTAGAGCTGGATGGGGCTTACGGAAGGTGTCAGCAATCCTTGGACACTCTGACATCAGTATTACAGCAAAAGTGTATACCCATCTTTTAGATGGAGATCTCAAAGTTAGAGATAATTTTAGCTTTGACAATGACACAAAAAAGGAAAATAGTAAGGAGTTAGGGAGTGTTCAGGAAGTGACAGAGTATGTAACTTGGTTTTTTAAACGATTAATGCAACTTCCTCAGGATAAATTGGAAAAATTAAATATGAGTAATGTAATTGCAACAACATGCAATGAAATGAATGTCTCCGTCACTAACCAGCAAGATTCATCAACGTTGGGATTTAACCGGCTTCCTGCTCCGCTAATGCTCCGCGAAGGGCAAAAAAATGCTCAGGATAATTTTAAAGATCATGAGAAAAATAAAAATTCATTAATAATTACAGAGGCTTCGGAACACGTGCCCGGCCAGGGTCGAACTGGCGACCTTCGGCTTCGGAGGCCGACGCTCTATCCAACTGAGCTACGGGCACTCATTTATCTTTTTCCAAAAAGTGCTTCGCCAATTCTAATATGCGTTGCACCTTCTTTTATTGCAAGTTCATAATCACTAGACATTCCCATGGATAGATACCCTTTAGTATAAGGCTGACAAGTTTTTTCTAATTGATTTAGCTTTTGAAATGGATTTGATGTGTCTTTTTGTATTTTAAAAGGCGCAGGAAAACACATCAAACCCAATATGTCTAAGTTTTTATACTTACTTAATGAAATCAACAACCCAAGTGTTTCTTCAGATGAAACACCAAATTTTGTTTGTGCTTGGTCAATGTTGACTTGTATAAAAATAGGCAGTTTTTTTTGAGGTGAAATTTTTTCAAAACTTTTAGAAAGATTTTCGCCTAATTTTAACGAATCAACTGAATGTATGCAATGAACCCATGGCAAGAGAGCATTTATTTTATTGCTTTGTAAGTGCCCAATAAAATGCCATCTAATATCATTGCAACCCAAATTTTTTAAAGCAATGGCTTTTCTTACTAGTTCCTGAACATAGTTTTCTCCAAAATCTCTGTGTTCAAGCTTATAAAGTACATGTATTTTTTCTACTGGTTGAGTTTTACTCGCGGCAACCAAAACAATCTTTTTGGACGTAAGTAGAGCTATTTTTATTAACAAAGAATGATAATTGTCCAAATTCTGTTACTCCTTAATTGGTACAAAAATTGGCACAAAGCCTGCTAGACCTTTTGGAATTAGTCTAACTTGTAATTTTTGACAATTGTGCATGACTTGTTTTTCCTCAAACCTACTTGTTACTAGTATACTTTGTGGACCAATATCAAGTTCTTGAATTAAATCAAGTCCTGTTTCTTGAAATCCAAGTAGCTCATAATCAGTTAAAAATATGCCATTCGTTATTTTTTCTTTGTTACTGTCTGCCCACTCCCTAAGTTGATTAGGAGTAGAGAAATGAAAAACCAAAATACCTTTTTCTTTAAGATTTAAAGGCTCAAATCTTCCATCCCATATTTGATGAATAGAGGAGTCATCATCCAATATCACTATGTTTGATTGTGGAGTTAATTTTAGTTCTGAAACGAACCACTCTGGAGGCTCTGCCTGTGGCAAAGTAATGAAAACCGAAGTCCCCTTGTCGGGTTCTGATTTTATTTCAAGATTACCCTTCCAAGATTCGATAGATTTACGAGCGTGATAAAGGCCTAAGCCTGATCCACCAACTTTATCATGTGTTTCACCACGGTTACCAAGTTTTGCTAGAATATCTTTAGGAATGCCTTTACCGTTGTCATAAACAACAATTTCAATCAGTTTTGATTTTTTACCTAGACTAAGATTTATTTTGCCCCTATCACCAAGAGCTTCTACGCTATTGTTAATCAGATTTGACAAAACTCTCTTAAACTCTGTGGCTTGTATATTTGCAAATAGCCCATATGATGAACTATCAATGTTTCCATCTATTTCAATTCCTATGCGGGAGCGAAATTGCAAGCGCTTTTCGGTTATTAGTGGGTCTATTAAACTTGACAGAAGCTGTAAGGTAGATGACTCAGTTGTTGCTACGCCCATAGTATCTGTGGAGCAAGTCATTGTAGTTGTGTTAGATTTTAGTTCACGATTTTTTTCAAGCAAACTGTTAGCAATATCTCGTATTCTATTTAACGCTCCTCTTAAGATTACACGCACTTCTTCTGATAGGGTTGCTACTAAGTCTTTTTCGATGACGTTTAATGCAGCAAGCGGTGAGCGTATATCATGTGCTACTTGGGCTGCGAATTGAGAAATTGCAGCCTGTTTTCTGAGATTTATAATTTCTTCAGCTTGTTGTTTTATAAGTTTTTGAAATTCAGTCAATTCTTTCTGATCGTAATTTGGTTTATAAAATGTATTTAAGAGTTCTAACTGGTTTTTTGATGTAAGTGTTTTACGAAAAATAAACAATATTAATAAAACCGGGTAATACAAATACCATCTAAAGTTGGAAAAAATCCCCACCCACTTTTAATGCCATTGGTTACCGTTCGCCATTCCTGTGTTGTTATGGAGTAATTTTGACTATTAACCATTCCTGCCAAATAAGAATGCAGGAACAAAGAAAGTGAAACAAATCCTACTATCACTAGAGTTACATAACCCAAACTAGTGAAAACAATTATCTTCTGTGATATTATTTTTTCTAGCTTTTTTAACCCCTGATTATTATTCATACGATATGGATTCATACGATATGGTTAACCTATTTCAAACTATCAAAATTCTGAAATACTTCGAGAGCACTTTTAAGTTGCAGCTTTTTAAAAGTCTTAAACGCTTTCTTATTCTCTCATTTGATAAATTAAGTCAACCAAAAGATGAGTATTATAGATGTTGTGTAAAAATTAAAGATTTACTAAATAATCATATTGTAGAGGGCATGGGAGAAGGGCATACACATGGCTTTGCTAAATTAAGGGCATTGGCTGAAGCTTATGAACAAATTTGTCTATATAGCTACCAAACACAGAGTCAGATTAAATTTGATTTAAGCTTTCCATATGGATTAGGCGTTGGATTTCGAAAAAAATCTGCATTACTTCGTGCTTATGGAGAATATTTTGAAAGATTAACATATTATACTAGTCATTATACTAATCTGGGTGAGTTCAATACAGAGATACCGCAAAGGATTCAAACCCCTATCGGGTCAGTTTTTATTTCTGCACAAAAAACGCTGAATGGCAAAATAGGCACAGGCTATGGGATTAGCTCTGATCAGGCAAAAGACTCTGCAAAACGAAG
>JACQAU010000071.1 GCA_016194835.1 Deltaproteobacteria bacterium | reverse complement strand
GAGTAAAAAAAACTTACTGAAACAAGAACAGCTTTTAACTAATATTCAAAAAGAATTATATGATTCATTTCAAGATACGTTGCGAGATCTTAAAACAAAGGCAATACAGATTGCGTCGTATGATATTAAGGATTTGAGTATAAAACAACCTTTTTTAGCATGGGCTGAGCTGGGTTTTCAGAAGTCACATATCAAAATCAATCGATACTTCCAATCACAAGATTGGAAAGGAGCTATTTTCTCTGCATATTTTGATTCATTTATCTCTAGACTTCAACAAAAAAAGCTACATGAGGGTACTGTCGAAGTTTTTAGATTAAAACAGGATGTGCATTCTACGGTCGAATTGCTTAGTTTTTGCTTTTTTTTAAAAAATAATGGTTATTTAGTTGTTGTTGATCCAGTCTTCGTATTTCCGTTTTTTAAGCAATATAAAAGCGAAAGGACGTCTTTGATAGGACTTGATGGATTAGTGCTTGCGCACTCCCAGCCTTCTTATGTCGGTTCTTCTCTTGCTAAAAGTTCTCTTTTTCAAAAGGGTATTTTGCAAGCCTTGCACGAGTCCTTAAAAAAACAAGGCAAAGGCGAGTTTTACTCGTTGGATCAAAATCTGGTCTTTTCGGTATTTAATCAGATTGATAATTTTCCTCTCGTATTGGTAATTGAGATAATTTTGTCACCGTCTTACAAGAAAACACAATTTCAAAAAACTTGGATAATCTTCTTTCTATTAATAATGATGGGGTTTTTGCTTACTTATGTGCTCATTAAAAGACTATTTTTTATTAACAAACCAAAAGTTAATCTTGAACCAGCCAAGGTTCCAACTGTTAAGATTTTAGGGCATTCAAAAAGTATATTAGAGAGTTCCATATCTGATTTTCATGTTGTAAAAGAACATAGAAAATCTGAATTGCTAGTTAAGGAAGATCAACGTGTAAATTTATTTGAGAAGGAAGCTACAGGTCTTAAGGACATTGTACGAATTACTAAAAGAATGACAGAAGTTGCCGCTGATTTTACTAAAAGTCCTTGTTTATTTTTCTATTATCGTGAGGAAATTCAAGCTGCTATTTTAAAATGGGATGCTGGTTTTCAGGATGGGCACTCTCCGGCAGCTATGAGTTTTCCTGTCAAACGGATATGATAATGGCCATGAATGAAGCAGCACAAAGAGGAGAAATTTTTTCATTGACTCAGTATTCTCCATTGGCAAATATCTTATTAGCAAAAACAGGAGTAGCACATTTTGAAGCTTGGCCACTCACTAGTTATGGTCCATTGGGTAAAATGTCAGGAAAACTTAGACTAGTAGGTATTTTAGTTGTTTTACAAGCTGGAGTGGATAGTGTACTTCATCGTGAGGCACTTATTAGAATGTTAAGGACTACAGGATTGATTTATGAAAACATGCTGCTATCGTCATAATTTTTTTTGTGAAGATCGAGTTGTAGCGGATCTAAGCAAGGCCAATCTAAGACAAAACTATTTAGTGCGGTGCAACTTGGGTTGCAAAACAACTTTTGAACATGCCAAACTTGTATGGTTTTGGAGTTGCAACACTCGAAGAAGGACGAGACTTAAGGCTAACCCTAGGAGAAAAAAACACTCAGATAAAAATAATTATTTTTTCTGGTTGTCTCCCTTGGTGTGACAGTATTGGTTATTTTTGTCGAAAATTTAATTTGACTGCTGTGATTTCTAGTGATGAAGATTGGCTAGTTTTTTACAAACACAAATGGCCTGGTCGTATTTCATATGAACTTAAGTTTAATACCGGGATGAATCGGCTTGGTATTAATTTAGATTTTTCTAAAAATATAATACAAAATTTAAAAAACAAACCTGTAAAATGTCATCCACAAGGTGTGCTTTCACATTTGTCTTGTGCAGAAAATCCTGGGTTTCATTTGAGTAGACAGCAACTTTGGCATTTTGAAGAATTAATAAAATATTTTTCTGTTTTTGATGGTATTCGTTTTCCTAAAAAAAAACATAGAATAGCTGTTTTGGCAATTGGTTATGCAGATGGTTTACACCGATCTTTAGGTGGTATTAACAATGGCAATGCTGCTTGGTCTTGTGGAAAAGTTTGGCTTAGTGAGAAGTTTTGTTCTATTTTAGGTATTATCAACATGGATCTTTGCGTCGTTGAGTGTTCCAGAGCTACAAAAGTAGGAGATGACGCAGTAATTTTAGGGCCACCAATTGATATTTGGGAACAAGCAAAAAAAGCCCATACTGTGCCCTATGAACTTTTGACTTCTCTTTCAAAAAGAGTAAAAAGGAATTATGTCTGAAGTTAACAAGCCCCCAGGTTCGGTGATTTGTCTTCAAAATGTTTATAAAACTTTTCGTGGCGGGCGAGATGTTGTTTTAAAGGGCGTAAGCTTGGATTTCCCGAAGGGAAAACTAACATATATTTTAGGATCTTCGGGTGCAGGAAAATCAGTTTTATTGAAACATATTTTAGGTTTGTTAAAACCAGATTCTGGTGAAGTTTGGGTGTCAGGCCAGGATATTACAAAACTTAAGGGAAAAAAATTAGCAGATCATAGACTTGTGTTTGGAATGCTTTTTCAGAATGCTGCTCTTTTTGACGACATGAATATTTTTGAAAATGTAGCTTTCCCATTACGAGAACATACGAAAATGCCTGAGTCAAAGATTACTGAGAAAGTTACAAAATCTCTTAGTATATTAGGAATGACTACAGGATATGATAAATATCCAAATGAACTTTCTGGAGGCATGAGGAAAAGAGTGGGGTTAGCACGTGCTATTATTCGGGAGCCATCTATTTTGCTTTATGATGAACCTACAACTGGGCTTGATCCTGTCACGCGCACAACAGTAGATGAACTCATAGAAAAATTAAAAAGGGAACTCAGACTTACGTCTATTGTGATTAGCCATGATATTCCTTCTGCGCTTTTATTGGCGGATTTTATAGCTTTTTTACACAATGGAGAAATTGTCTTTTGGGGAACACCTGAAGAATTTAGAAATGCAACACACCCGGCAATTTGTGGATTTTTAAAAGCAGAGGAGCGTACAGTGTTGGCGCTTAGGCAGTGAGTTTATGGATCAATGGCTGGTTCGAACACAACAGGGTTTTATACTTGGACCTTATACGAAGGCTCAAACTTTGGAGTTAATTGCACAGGGAAAACTTTCTTTAGAAGACGAAATCAGTCAGGCCAATGAGTATTGGTTTTCATTAAGTGATAGGGAAGAGGTTCTTAAATATTTAAGTGTTGAGCTACAGCTCTGGCGTTTGCCCAAACTAAAGGATGATGAGCGCACAGAAACTGAAACAACACTTTTGATGAACACTGCCAATAAAAATATAAAAAATAATGAAACCACAGTATATACTCGTACTTTTGTAAGACAACCTTTTTTAATAGCGGCAAGGTGGATTTTACTTATTTTTGTCATTGTGCTTTTTGTAGCAACTTTAAGATTCATGGGGAAATTGCGTTTTTGACTAGTACGTTCTTTTATCTACAAACATAATATCTTTAATATTATTAGGAGTATTTTCATTGAGTAAGGTTAAGATTTGATGCTTCCTGTGATGCAGCTCGGATTTCCAAATAGAATGGTCCACCTCTACAAATAGGATATTCCTAGAAACATTTCTAGCTTTAGAGTGTTTGGCTATTTGTGGGCCCACTATTTGTTCCCACTTAAGTACTGCTTCTGATTCCTCAACTCTTTTTTTAAAAGAAGGATATTTTGCTTTAATCTGCGTTAAAATATTTTTTAATGAATCAAACGACATATTAAGCTTAAGTTACTTGTTTGTTTTTCTCTTGCCAAGTTTTTTTAGTCCCAATATGTATATGAGAATGCATCTTAAAATAACGATTATTGTATATGTTTTAGCTGTGTTAGCAACTGGCTGTGGATATACGTTTCAGAGAACAAGCAAAGTTATGTTTGGACTTCAAACAGTAAATCGTATCTATGTGAAACCTATGGTTAATAATTCTTACAAGCCAGGAGTAGAAAACCTGGTTTATAACGCTTTGCTTAAAAAGTTTTCGTTACAGAAAAATGTCGAACTAGTGAGCAGTCAAGAAAATGCAGATGCGTTATTGATTGGTGTAGTGACACAAGCAAATTATGTAGCTGCAGGAATGACTGATGTGGCTGGTTTTTTAGAAAACACTATTTTGCCTCCAGAAAAAAGATTTCAAGGCTTGGCTGTTGCAACATCATACACCGCGTCACTTAGCTGTCAATTTACACTCTTGGAATACAAAGACAAAAAAGAAGGAAAGTCACTTTGGGGTTCTCCATTTTCTGCCTCAAAAGGTTTTCCTGCTACTAATCGCTTAGATGTTTTTGGCACAACTG
>JACQAU010000070.1 GCA_016194835.1 Deltaproteobacteria bacterium | reverse complement strand
TCTTGAGGCTTTTTATCAACTTTCAGGAAATGTTGGAGGCTATCCTTTTGTTAAAGTCGTTATTGATAAACAAAATGACAAAATCCATTTCATTAATCACAGCGCTTATCCTTTTCACGCTGATTACATTGCAGATAAGCTTTTAGAAATTGTGCCAGAAGTACTTCACCAAGAAATAGATAAGTATAATAAAAAGTTTTATTTTGATTTAGACAGAAGATTTTATTTAGCTATTTTGGCTTTTCATGTGCGCGAAAATAAACGGTTTTTTTCATTAGAAACCGTCGAAGTAGATCGAATGAGCCGAGAAATGCTCGAATTTTTATATAACTTTGTAAAAACATGGGTTGATCCTTCTGTCCCAATACTTCTTAAGCCTGCCAATCATTTTCAAGAAGCCTATTTTGACGAAATGAATACGCAAGAATTTCCAAAAATTTTTCCTCACGAGCTTTTTTCTCAGGCTAAATTTATTGCTCTCAATCAAGGGTTTACTCAGGGCAGGATCCGTGCGTTTTTGAATGAACCCGATTATGCCTCAAATCGCAACTCTCTTGAGTGGTATGACATTTTAGTCATGCCAAAAGTTCCAGATGATATCCCCAGAATTAGTGGCATTATCAATGCTGAACATACAACTCCACTGTCACATACAAATGTTTTGGCAACTGGATGGCAAATCCCAAATTGTATTCAAATTGGAGTTATGGATTTTATTTTATCAAAAAATCTTAACGGTAAATGGGTAGAATATACAGTCAAAACAACTGCTTCTGAGGTGGACCTAAGACCAGTTGATCCTCCGCTAAAACAAAATTTGCCACCACCATGGCGAGCAACAAAAATAGAATTAGAAGAACCCGAAGTGCAACATACCACTATTACTGCTCTTGATGATTTAAGAATGAGTGACAGATTTAGATTTGGCACCAAAGCAGCAAATCTAGGAGAATTACATCATATTTTAAAAAACGGCTCAGAGAGGCTTTTGGGATTTTATAAGATTAATCGTCCACCTAGAGCCAATCTGCTCCCGTATTTGGCTGCATCTCTTGGGGTACCAGAAAATGCAAACTTACAAGACACCGCTTGTGATTTTTTAAGAAGTCTTGTTCGTTTACCTAGAGGGATTGCCATTCCATTTTCGATTCAACAAAAATTTTTAGAGTCTTCACCAAAGATTCAACAGGCGATCGGAAAATTAAAGATGGCTCTAGAGCTTAATGCACCACAAATAGATCCTATGTGTGTACAACTACAAAAAATGATTTTGGCATTAAGGTTTTCAAATAACTTGCGTGACCAAATTGACTCTAAAATTGCTTCACATCTTGGGGGTGTTTCAAGCTTTGTTGTACGGAGTTCGTCGAATGCTGAGGATTTAGAAAATTTTTCTGCTGCGGGCATTTATGAATCCATTAATCATGTCACCACTGCTGATAGAATTCTTGAGAGCATCAAGCGAGTGTGGGCTTCGATCTTATCACCCAGGAGTGTAAGGTTGAGACAAGAAGTTGGTATTTCACTCGACAATGTTTACATGGGAGTTATTGTTCAAGAAGAAATAAAATCTACAATGGGTGGAGTACTGGTCACAACAAATCCAGCAAATAGATCAGATTTTAGAAATGTTTATATTAATGTCTCATTGAAATCGGCCCAACAAGTCGTACAAGGTACAGATCTTCCATTACAATATCTACTTAATACTGTCGAAGGCGGTGGTATAACTCTTTCTTTAGGGGCAGATAATAAAAAGGATATTTCATCTCAAGACAAAGCTGAGTTGCAAAAATTAGCACTAGCGGGGAGACTGTTTCAATCCCATTTTTCACCAGACTATACTTTTTCGACTCCTGTGGATATCGAATGGCTTGTAAATGAAAAAGAAATTTATATTTTACAACTCCGTCCATACGCAAGGTAAATACTTTATGAGACGTGTTGTTTTTCTTTATTACTGTTTTCAGTTCTTTTTCTCTCTTTTGATTTGGCTTCCTATTTTTTACGAATATCAACTCAAAGTCGGTTTGACTCCTCAAGAAATTTTTCAGATCCAAAGTATTTATTACATAGCATTTTGTCTATTAGAAATCCCTACTGGCATGTTTGCTGATAGTTTTGGTTACAGAAAATGCTTAAGACTGGGATCGTTAGTTCTGGTTATGGCAAATGTGATTGTGATCTTTTCTGCGAATTATTTTGGATTTCTATTACATTTTTTATTGATTGCGCTTTCAAGATCATTTATTTCTGGTGCTTCGAGTGCATATTTATACGACTATTTAAACACTAATGGTTGTAGTGCAGAATATAAAGGAGCAGAAGGAAAAGCCAGGGCTTATGGTTTGATTGGCAAAATTATTTGTTGGTCAGCGGTTGGAGTACTAATGCAGTGGCATTTGAGTTTGCCTTACTGGTTAACGGCTGTTTCCACACTGAGTGCCTTTTGTTTTTCTTGGATCATGCCAGATATAAAAATCGTGAAAGAAAGAAGTCCATGGCTACAACAGTTATCTTCTGCTGGGAGTATTTTAGCTACTACTCCATGGATTTTTTTTCTTATGTTTCAAGGAATTGCCATTTTTGTATTAGGACGAATTTGCCAGGTTAATCTGTTTCAGCCGATTTTAAATTCGAAATCATTTGGGATCGAGTCTTACGGAATTGTAATGAGCGTAATGACTTTGTTTGAAGCCATAGGATCTTCGTATCCAAAGTGGTTAAAAAAATATACAGGCGACTTAAATGCCGTTTTTTTACTTACAATTGTCATGGCACTGTCTTTGGCTTTGATTGCGGTTTCTCAGACTACTGGAACACTAATATGCCTATGTACGTTTTCACTTGCCATGGGGTTTGCTTTTCCTATTCAAAGACAGCTTTTAAATGACGCCATACATGATTCGAGTCAACGGGCGACCATTTTGTCTATTGAATCAATTATTGATCGGGCAGTTTGTGCGTGGGTAGCTTCTCTAATTGGCCAAGCTTTAGGAGAAAATAATTTGACCAGGTTTTTGATGGTTTCTTCTATTGTAACATGTGCGGGTATGGCTTTTTTGTTTGTTTGTATGCGTATTTATAAAAGACAGAGCTTAATAAAAATTAATCAGGAAGTATAAGGAGGCGAGTATGATTAAAACATTGATAGCTATTTTGTGTGGAATTTGCACTGCTTATTCATTATGGGCAGTGGAGTGTAAAAGACCATGGATTTTTTTTGATTTAGGAGAGACGCTAATTGCGACATATATTGATGATAATGACAAAACCAATGATTATAAAAACATGAAATATCTAGACGGAGCGTTCGAATATTTACAGGAGTTAGAAAAATTAAATTATCCAATAGGGTTAATTGTCGATGTGCCAGAAAAGTGGGGAACTGAGCCAGAATATAAGGCTGATTATGCGGATATAATGAGTGCCAAAATCCGTCGAACGATGGATTTTGTCGAAGGAAAGATCCCAGCAGATGGTTCGAGCTGGAGCAAAAATCCTGGCGATCTTGCCATGGATTGGCATTTTTTTGGCAATTTTGTTAAAGTTAAAAAGTATAAAAATAAACAACAGTTTAGAGGAAAAATTTTATTGCCACGTACAAAAGAGGAACGAAAATCAGATGGGTCTACGGTTTTATTTGAAAGAGCAAAAGACATGGCTATGGTGCGAAAGTGTAAAGTTCTTTATATGGGAGAAGTGGCCGAACAAATGGAATTGGCCAAAAAAGCTGGAGTCATCCCATTTCGTGTAGGACACGATTGGCCCACAAGCTTTTTCTTGCCAGTAGAGAAGATACAAGAATATATAGATACGCATAAAGAGGATAATTAATATTTTAGTGTTCTAGTACCCTAATAACTTAATTTTTTTTCAAAACCCCAAGTCATGATTATTTAAAGGTGATTTTTTCGGAAAACCAGAAGCCATTGACGCATCTAGATATAATGTTTGCATCTTACTAAAATTTCTGCTAGAAACCACAGCTGGGACTTAATGCGATGCAAAAAACAGGTGGGGATCTGCTCTCGCTCGAAAGAGTTGGACAGTTCGAATTATTAGTTAAACAAGTTTCTGAATCTCCTGAAACACTAGATTCTAGGAGCCTTGCTGCTTATGCGCGGGCTTGTGTTTTTACAGGCAGAACTGTACAAGCCCAAAATGCAATAAAAAAACTACAACAATGCAAACTTGAACAACCAGAAAGCAAAATTGTTCTTTTACTCTCAGAGGCAGCTCTGGCAAGATTTACACAGAACTGGAAACTCGCACAAGAAAAAGCAGAGTCTGCTCTTAGACTTGCCCATAAAATAAAAGCAGACGAGCTGGCCGCCGATGCAGAATTTGCTATCGGTATTTCTTTAGTAGAAAATGGTCGCCTTTTTTTGGGCCTTGATCTATTTGAAAAACTTTCCAAAGATACTACTGCCACAGAATATCGCAGAGGACTTGCGGCCTCTAATTTGGCTTGGATTTTATGGGATTTAGGGAGAGTTGATCTTCTCTACGAAATTTATCCTTTAGCTCCTTTGGCATTTCAACCAAGACTCAAACTCGCTTTATCTATAGTAAAAAGTGATATCACTCAAATTCGTCACTTGGTACAAAATCCACTTCCAGAACTTCCACCTCAACAAGTTTTTTTCATCGCACTCTTTCTGGTAGAAGCTTTCACAGTACTCGGAAATAAAAGTGATTTGACTGTACTAAAAACTTCTTGGGTGTTTTCCTATCTAATAAACCTTCTCTCTTCGGGTGACCTAAATCAAATACTACTCGCAGAACGTTGTCTTGCCCTTATGGGACAGCCCATGAAATGGACCACTATCCCCCAATACACTTCTTGGAGAACACTTTTAGATGCAACTTTTTTAGAAGCTCTGTACTTTGCCAAAAAAAGCCCAGACAGAGCAAAAGAAATTTGGTGTTCATTGATTAATCCAGTGTGTAGAAAATATTTTATCAATACTCCACTGATTCCGGTTTTTGAAAACGAACGGTTTTACCCGGAGACCTCTTGGAGTACTAGCCTTGCTCAGTATTTGAAACTTGAATTTATCAAGACAGAGCTTTTAGACGAAAGATTTATTTTAAAACAAGATGTGCTTATTTATAAGAAAACCAATCAGGAACTTAAGCTCTTCCTCAAACAAAGTCCTATTGCCATTCGATTTTTACAAGTTCTATCCACGCACTTTGAAACCCCACTTAAGAAAAAGGATCTTCACGTACAACTCACACGATCCGCTTATTCTTCTGTAATACATGACGGAAGGATATTGAAACTTTTGAACCGATTAGAAAAAAAATTAGAGTTAGCTGGATTTCCTAAGCTTTGGTATTTGCCCAGAGACAATTCGATTGTTTGCACAAGAAAAATAGAGGTACAATCATGAAAAATAGAAGATTAAGTGTGTTATTATCTGTTTTTATAAGTTCTATTTGTTTTGCAGAGGGGATAAACACAGTACAACTGAGAGGCACTCTTTCGGATGAAAAAATTTTAGGGGTTTCTCAAATAATTTCAAAAATTATACGGACTCCCGGTGTTAGCAGAGAGGTAGAAGAAATCAATCTTGGCTCTATTACAGGTATTTGCCAGACCGCCTCTTGGCATTTACAAGATCCTAGTCGAAATTTGTGGATCACCCCTGCACATGTGGTTACTAGTTCGTTAGAAGATATAAAAAAACCGAATTTTAAACTTAAGTCCGGCAAAGATCTCAAGCTCGAAATGATTGACACTAGCATGGACTTAGCGCTGTTCAGTTCATCGTCACAAAAAGAGCCGTGTGTTCCTTTGGATACAGAATTAAATTTTAAATATATTTCAAATATTGAATCAGCCCGAGCCATGGAGCCAGTACTTATTCACATTGAAACTCCCTTAATACCCAAGTGGAGTTACAAAAATAGAGGGGTGAGTACATGGTTAGGACTCACAACAGAAAATGGAATTTCAGGAAGAGATGACATGGGTCCGGTATTAGAAGTCATTGCACCGGGTTTTTTAGGACAATCCGGGGGAGCACTTTTAAGAGAAAAATCTGGCATATTTCATCTCGTTGGAATGATTTTATCGGTAGATAATTTAGGAATAAAACTAGCTGCGCTTCCCTCTACTACGATTATAAAAAGAATAAATGATCATTTCTTAGAAATAAAACCATCTGTCATAGATCGTGTGCGCACTCCTAGTGGAACACTTTATTTAAAAAACAATCTCATTCACTTGCGCCAATGGACCAGTAATGCCTATCGAGATGCAGGCTCTGGTGGTCTCAATGATGGAGGTACTTTTGATAAGCAGCAAATATCCACCAATTTTTCTGGTATTTTAGAAAATGATAAAAGATGGCTTACATGTGGATCACAATGGGTCGAACATGAAGCGTTTGAAAAACTTGCAACCTTTGATATCAACACCATAAAAGCTCTATTTAACGGAATTTATGAAAAAAACGGAAAACTATTTGCAAGCCAAGCAAACACTATATTGCCACAGTGGTTACCCACTTTATCTCACACCAAAACTCTTGCTTATTATTTTAAAATAGGAGTGCGAAAGAAAAAAAATATCACTAAAAGCATCGTTGCAGACAAAATTTCAGTGTTATACCGAGAAAAAGTGCTCCCTTCTTCTATGCGAAGTTTGTCTTTATATATTCCTCCAACTTCTGAAACAAGAGGAATTGTTTTTATATTTTTTTTAGAAAAAAATCCAAACTGTAATACCAAGGAGTGTCCAATCATCTTGAGTGCAAACTATTCTATTCAGAGGGATGAAAAAACCTTTGAAAATGCTATTGGCTATCACTTAGATCATCCTACAGACTGGAGAAAGCTAAAAAATAATGGTCTGAGGTATTTTTATGATGAGATGCTCTCTATCGTGCTCACAAGAAAAAGCGGGTTTCAGATCAGAATTTACCCACAAAATGAAAAATTGGATTTTGTAGGAATTATCACAGGCCCTGTGATTAACTAAGTTTGATGTCCATCGATGTCTAGTGCTATTTTTAATTCTTAGCGTTAAACCCTCAACCAGGGAGGGATTACAAATGTCACTTATAAATCTTCTAATTAAAGCACGCATCTATGGAGAGGGGATGTTGTCTGAAAAAAAATTGTTTCGAAATTCGCTAGATCCAAAAGGGTCTCAGCTTAAAGTACTGAAGAGCATTCTTAGTAAGCATGCAAACACCGAGTTTGGAAAAAAATACAAGTTTGACAAAATTACTAGTGCAGAAGAATTTCGAACACTGGTGCCAATTCATGAATACGAAGATCTACGTCCTTGGATTGAGGAGCAAGACCGTATGGGCCGTCCAGTGATTATGTCGACTATGCCCCTCATGTACGCCACAACCAGTGGAACCACAGGGAAGCCAAAATACATTCCCATTCTTAAAGAAAACCTAAGTGCACAAAAAGCAATCCAAAATTTATCGACCTATCGACTCCTCAAAGATCATCCCAACGCCTTTAGTGGAAAACTTCTGGGTATTGTTAGCCCTGCTGTAGAAGGATTTATGCCCTCTGGTATTCCATTTGGATCAACATCAGGTCATATTTATCAAGGAATGCCAGGACTCGCTCGTAAAAAATATGTTGTTCCTTACAAAACTTTCGAAATTGAAAATTATGATCTGAAATATTTGCTCATTATTCGGCTCGCTATGGGTCAGAGGGACATTTCATATATCGCAACTGCCAATCCAAGTACCCTGGTGAGGCTTGCAAATATAATGGAAAAGCATTGGGACATCCTTGTTGAAGACATCAAAAACGGTGGCTTTCATCGCGCTCAGGAGCTGACTGTTGAGCAACAGAACGCGATTGCAAATCGGGTAAAGGCAAATCATGAACGCGCAAACGAACTTAGCCAATTGAAAAGAAAAAAGAAGGGTCCAATCAGTTTGTCGGAAATTTGGCCAAATCTTCAGGTCATCGGATGTTGGACTGGAGGTAGTTGTAGTATTTTTATCAAACAGCTTCGTCATAAATTAGATCCTAAGGTTGCTATTCGGGATATCGGATATCTATCAAGCGAGTTTCGTGGCACTTTCACTCTTGAAAAGAACACCAATGCTGGTGTGCCGTCTTTTCAG
>JACQAU010000032.1 GCA_016194835.1 Deltaproteobacteria bacterium | reverse complement strand
CCTCCTGTTAATTTATCTGTTATTGCTAGAGGCACACCTGGGTTTTCAGGAGCTGATTTAGAAAACCTAGTGAACGAAGCAGCTCTAATTGCTGCTAGCAAGGAAAAAAAGTATATCGAAATGGAAGATCTTGAACAAGCTAAAGACAAAGTACTTATGGGTGTCGAAAGGCGCAGCATGGTTCTTACAGAACAGGAAAAAAGAACAACTGCCTATCATGAAGGTGGGCATACATTGGTTGGCAAGTTTTTGCCTGGTACAGATCCAATTCATAAAGTTACTATTATTCCACGGGGCATGGCTTTAGGTGTTACACAAACTTTGCCTAACGAGGATCGAGTAAATCTTTCAAAAGAGAAAGCCGAAAACAATATAGCATTTCTTATGGGTGGCAGAGTGGCAGAAGAATTAGTCCTTAACCAAAGAACAACAGGAGCAGGAAATGATATCGAAAGAGCTACTGAGCTTGCTCGTAAAATGGTATGCGAATGGGGAATGAGTGATATTTTGGGCCCACTAGCGTTTGGGCAAAAAGAAGAAACTATATTTTTAGGCCGTGAAATTGCACAGCACAGGGATTATTCAGAACAAACAGCACAGACAATAGATCGTGAAATTAGAGATATTGTTGAAAAAAACTATAAACGCGCAAAAGATATAGTAGCAACACGTTTACATATTTTACACGATTTAGCTAATGCGTTATTAGAATACTAAACTATTGATGGCGAAGAAATTGAAAAAATTGTTCAAGGACAAAAAATTGAGAGAATAGCAAAAGCAACTGTGCCAACACCGGACCCGGCACCATCGCCTGCTTAGTGAATGATTTAGAAAAATTTAGAGAAATTTTAGAGAACTTTAATGACAACTACGTTTTTTAACTTACAATCCACAATCCGACTCATTGATCTTATAGATATCATTATTGTGGCATTTATTGTTTATCGAGTGTTGCTGCTTATCAAAGGAACACGAGCTATTCAAATGTTAGCTGGGCTTGGGATTTTAGGCATAGTTTTTTTCATGTCATCTAGATTTGAACTTTTTACAACTCATTGGCTCTTGTCATATTTTTTCGATTATTTAATTTTAATAGTTTAAGTTAGATTCGAGGGTTAAAATGGAGCTTCTTTATTCCATCTTTCAAACAAGTTCACCAATTCACGACGGAGCAGCAATTATCACAGGTGGAAGAATTGCTGCGGCTGGATGTTTTTTGCCTCTCTCAAAAGATCCAAATATTGATAAACGTTATGGAACGAGACATAGAGCTGCACTTGGCTTAACAGAAGAGACGGATGCCGTAGTAGTGCTAGTTTCTGAAGAGGCCGGCGAAGCGCATTTAGTTAAAAATGGTAAAATAACAACAAATTTGAATGAACAAGAGTTAAAACAGAGTTTATCTGCTTTATTGAATTTAGCATCTGTAAACATGAACATACCCAGAAAAATGCGCAGTTGGTTATTAATGGCTCGCACAAAAGATAGGAAAAATTTTGATTAGCCTTATGCTTGAAAAAATATATAACTTATTAACAACTCATTTTGGTGTAAAACTCATATCTATAGTTATTGCTGTTGTGCTTTGGACTGTTGTGATTGGGTCAAGAACTGTAGAAATTACTAAGGAAATTCCTGTTAGTTTTGTGCAGCCTACAGATTTGATAATAGCAAATGAAGTTCCAGACCATATTTCTTTTCAACTTATGGGACCTAAGGCTTTTTTAAGAGCCATCTCAGATCGCCGCGAAGAGCCAATTCGGATCAACCTCAGTGGATTGAAACCAGGTCTGATAACGCATCGTTTTTTAACTGAAGATATTCATGTTCCTATTGGTGTAAAAGTGATTTCTATTCATCCTGCCTCAGTGGGGATTAAATTAGAGCCTATTAAGAAAAAAGACGTGCCAGTTAAAGTCGAACTTAGGGGTATTCCGGCTGAAGGTTTTCAGATTGTAAAGACGGAAGTAAAACCTTTGCACGTACATATCAAAGGCGCGGAGAGTAAAATTGAAGGAATTGCTGAAATTTTGACTAAACCAATTGACGTTAGTGAATTAGATGAAAACACCACGCGTGATGTTTCTCTTGAGCTTATTCAAAGAGATGTACAATTAGATGGTCCTTTACCAAAAGTGACTATTTTTATTGAGCCTACAAGTGCAAATTATCGCATAAGAAATGTCGAAGTTCGCATTCTGAGTCCTCATCAGATTATTGTGCAGGAGAAAACAGTTACTGTTTTTGTAAGAACCAATACAAAAAACTTAAGAACAGTCAATAGAAGCCAGGTTTTCGCAATGGTCGATTTGAGGGGAAAGCCCAAGGGTAAATATTATGAGCCCATAAAAGTTACCTTGCCTGATAAGATGGCATTAGTTAAAGTAGTGCCGGAGCGAATTAATATCATACTGAAATAGGGGAAATAATTTTATGGGATCTAGAAGTAAAGTAAATGAACCGGTAAAACTTTTTGGAACAGATGGGATACGTGGTCTAGCTAACCAATTTCCAATAACAAGCGAGATAGCAATGTCAATTGGCAGAGCGGTTGCCTATGTTTTAAGGAAAAACCCAAGCACTTTAGTAAAAAGTTCTATGCCCATCGGATTAAAACCATTAGAATCCAGTCGGCCCGTTCGGAGAGCAAAAATAGTAGTTGGTAAAGACACCAGGCTTTCTGGTTATATGCTCGAACAAGCTCTGACATCTGGTGCTTGTTCAATGGGTGCAGATGTTATTTTGATTGGACCACTGTCTACTCCTGGAGTTGCTTTTGTGACTCAAAGCATGAGAGCTGACGCTGGTATTATGATTTCAGCTTCGCATAATCCATATTTTGATAACGGAATTAAAATTTTTTCAGCGGATGGGTATAAACTCCCAGATGAAGTTGAAACAGAAATTGAAAGACTTGTGTTTACAAAGGAGATGGAAAAAGAATTGCCTACTGCTGACCTAGTAGGAAAAGCTTTTCGTATTGATGATGTTTATGGGAGATATATTGTATTTTTAAAATCTCTTTTTCCCAAAGATTTAGATTTATTAGGAATTCGTATAGTTTTAGATTGTGCACATGGTGCGGCATATAAGGCTGCGCCGTTAGTATTTGAAGAGCTGGGTGCTGAAGTTATAAAAAAAGGTGTTAGTCCTAATGGATTAAACATTAATGATAACTGTGGTGCGCTTTTTCCTGAGCATATTGCTGGGGCTACTGTAGAGTATCGTGCAGACATAGGCATTGCTTTGGATGGAGATGGGGATAGATGCATTTTATCAGATGAGAATGGTGAAATAGTTGATGGGGATCAGATCATAGGTTTATGTGCTTTGCAGATGGCGCAGGAAAAAAATCTTTCAAAAAATGCAGTAGTAACAACTCCAATGTCAAATATGGGTTTAGAAATGACGCTTAAGGAAAATGGAATCGCCATGGTTAGGGCACAAGTGGGTGACCGTTATGTGGTAGATACTATGCGGAAGGGGGGATACAACTTAGGAGGCGAGCAATCGGGGCATATTGTTTTTCTGGATCAATCTACTACTGGAGACGGCATAGTGGCGGCATTAAAAGTTTTAGAAGCTATGCGAAGGACAAAAAAGCCACTTTCAGAACTCAAGAAAGCTATTAAATTATTTCCGCAAGTAAAAGAAAATGTCAGAGTATCTAAAAAAGAAGCGTTTGAAAAATTTCCTGAAGTTTCAAAGACCATAAATAGTGCAAAAGATGTGTTAAGGGATCGAGGACGGGTATTTGTTCGATATTCTGGGACCGAGCCATTGGCGAGAATTTTAGTAGAAGGCGAAGATTATCAACAAATTAGCCAATTAGCTTTTCAGATTTCAAAAAGCATTCAGCGTGTGCTTGGGTAATGTTAGATGATGTTCCCTAAACTTGGCGTCAATATTGATCATATCGCAACACTCAGAGAACTGAGGCATACACCATATCCAAATCTCATCGAAGCTGCGCAGCAAGTAGTGAGCGCCGGGGGATCTCAAATTACTGTGCATTTAAGAGAAGATCAAAGGCATATTAAACCTCAGGATGTATTTTTACTAAAAAAAACTCTACCAATAGCTTTGAACTTAGAAATGGCAGCCACAGATTTTATGCTAGGCTTTGCAAAAAAGCTAAAGCCAGACTGGGCCTGTTTGGTTCCAGAAAAAAGACAAGAGCTTACCACTGAAGGAGGATTGAACCTTAAAAAAAATAAAAAACAACTTTTAAAAGTTATTAGTGGATTAAAAAAATCAAAAATAAAAGTAAGTCTTTTTGTAGAACCAAACCTCGAAATGGTTAGATTAAGTCACGCATTAGGAGCTAATGCTATCGAAATTCATACAGGTAGATTTGCAATTGCAACTCAGCAGAAGCAACCCACAATTCAAAAGGAATTATGTAAAATAGAAAAAGCAGCAACCAAGGCACTTGAGCTTGGTCTGAAAGTACATGCCGGACATGGGTTAGATTATGAAAACATCAGGCTCTTAGTTGGTTTTAAGTCTGTTTTTAGGTCTATTGAAGAGTACAATATCGGACATTCTATTGTTTGCCGTGCGGTTATGGTAGGTTTAGAAAGTGCTGTAAGAGCAATGGTGTCATTGATACAATCACCATAAATGGTGATATGATACAATCACCATAAATGGTGATATGATACAATCCCATTAAAAGATGATATGCTACAATCTCACTAAAGGAATTAATATATGGCGTTTTTAACTGGTATTCGGATTTGTTCTAGTCAAGAAATGCGTGAAATCGATCAAATTGCAGAGCGGGAATATAATGTTGACACACAAATTTTGATGGAAAACGCGGGCAAATCCTGTCTACAAGTGCTTTTAGATAAGTACCCGCATGCCGGACGTACAACTGAGATTTTGATATTTACAGGAAAAGGTAATAATGCAGGAGATGCTTTTACGCTAGCAAGACATCTGCTTTGCTTAGAAAGAAGGGTCAGGATATTTCATTTAAATCCATCAAATAAGTATGTGGGGGTTACGCAGAAAAACTTTGAAATTCTTAAGCATATGAGAGCCAAATTAACCTTTATAGAAACAATTTCTGATCTAGAATCTTTTTTTAAAAGCTCAATAGGACCGTTTACCATTGTGGATGGTATTTTAGGCACAGGACTGAAAGGCAATGTGGACGGTATCTTTTATGATGTAATCGAAATGATTAACAAACAAAAATACAATGAAGTAGTATCAATAGATATCCCATCAGGAGTAAATGGTGATACAGGCCAAATCTATGGGACTTCGATTTTAGCTACTTTAACTATTTCATTGGGCTTTCCTAAATTAGGTCATTTCTTGCCGCCAGGCGCGGCGCGGCGCGGTGACTTAGTAAATGTTGATATTTCTTTGCCGCCAAAGTTTCGCAAAGAAGGAGACCAGTTTTTACTCACCAAAGCACCATTGAGTGTTTTAATTAAGGAAAGAGATCGTTACGGACATAAAAATTCGTTTGGTCATACATTACTAATTGGCGGGAGCGCTGGAAGACTAGGGGCCATAGCAATGGCAGCGCAGGCTTGCCACCGTATGGGCACTGGTCTTGTCACGGTTGCTACGTGGGACGATTGTTTTCAAACTCTATTTACCAAACTCCCTGTCGAAACCATGTCTATTCCCATCAAAGTCACTGAGAACGAAATTGAGTTTTATAAGAGAAATTTGGATTTTTATACAAGTATTGTTGTTGGACCAGGCTTGGGTGTGTCTGATCAAGGCAAGCTGATCATAAGAGAACTGTTAAAGACTTACAGGGGGCCTATGGTGATCGATGCAGATGCCTTAAATATCATATCAGAATATAAGCTTGATGAGTTTTTGCGTGGTAGACTAGAGG
>JACQAU010000069.1 GCA_016194835.1 Deltaproteobacteria bacterium | reverse complement strand
TAATCAAAATGAGTTATTTGAACTAGCGTATAAGCTTGGAGGATTAATTTATAGATTAGTTTATCCAAAATAGTTCTATTTTCAAACAGTGCTGAACTCTGTTCCCTGTTACGGTTACTGTCACCGTTGACAGGACAGTTACTGTTACAGAACTGTTTTCTGTAAGCTAGCGTCATAAGTGCCGCAAAGCATTAGTTATTTGATATAACTAAAGAAAATTCAACAAAATGACGATATGAGTCATGGAGGTAGTCATGTTTAATAGACTGATTATTATACTATGCGTCATGTTTATTTTTTATACAAGTTCTTTTACTGCTCAAGCCGCTGCTCCCAGTAATTTTAAAATAGGTGCCTCGATTTCTGATATTACTGGGTCTCCACTTGGAAGGCCTATGTTGGGTTATGGTAGTCCCACTCAAACTACATTGGGGATTCATACGCGTTTGCATGCACGCGCGTTTGTTATCGAAGATCCAGTGTCAGAAAAACGCGTTGCCTTGGTTGTAGCCGATTTAGGGCTTATGTTTGATTCAGTAAAGACTGAAGTTTTGAAAAAATTAAATATTTTACTTCCCGGCAAGTTTTCAGATGACAACCTAGTGCTTTCTGCTACGCATACTCATGCCGGGCCAGGTGGGTTTTCGCACCACGATATTTTTAATGTTTCAACTCTGGGATTTGATTTTAAAAATTTTGAAATCATTACAGAAGGCATTACCCAATCGATCGCAAATGCTTATAGATATATACAGCCAGGAAAAATTTTTATTACTCAAGGGGAGCTTTTCGGTGTGTCCAGAAATCGTTCATTAACAGCATATTATGCAAACAGTGATTGGCACAATTTTGAGCACACTGTTGATCCAACAAGTTTGTTGCTTAAGTTTCAAAGTGAATTGGGTAAAGATATTGGTATTTTCAATTGGTTTTCGGTTCATGCGACTTGTATGAGTAACCAAAACCGTCTGATTAGTTCTGATAATAAAGGAAGAGCGGCAGAGTGGTTTGAAAGAGAATTTCCGAACACGGTGGCGGCCTTTGCAAATTCAAACGAAGGTGATGTTTCACCCCCATTTGACGTAGATAAAGATGGAAAGAGAAAAAAAGATTTAGATTTAGATCTAAAGTTGGTCGAAGAAAACGGATTTCAACAATTTTTAAAAGCAAAAGACTTATTTGAAAATGCACGTCAAACTCTTTCTCAACGAATCGAATCAAGACTTGTTTGGGTTCATATGCCTTGGGTAACTAAAGGATGCACTGCCGCCATGGGCTATTCTTTTGCTGCAGGAGCAGAGGATGGAACAAGCGACGTTCCTGGGATATTTGAAGGTATGCGATCTGGTGAAACAACTGTAGCGCCTCCATTAGAAGGGATAGCGTTTTTTTTAAGATTGATTTTAGGTGGTTCAAACGAAGGAGACAAGTGTCATTATCCAAAAATAATTTTAGTTTCTACAAGTCAAGACAATCCAGATCTTTTACCAGAAACAATTCCGTTTCAGCTTATTGTCATAGGTGAATTAGCCATTGCTGCAGTTCCATCAGAAATAACAACTATGGCAGGAAGGAGATTGAAAAAAACGGTTTTAGATGAACTTGGCTCATTTGGTGTAACTAAAATTGCTTTAAGTACTTTGACTAATGATTATTCTGGTTATGTAACGACATTCGAAGAGTATGACAGACAACAGTATGAAGGGGGTTTTACATTGTATGGTCCTCATACTTTAGAAATCTATCAGCAAGTATTTTTAGAACTAGCAAAATCTATTAAGGAAAATAGATCTATTTTTATTCATCCCAAGAGGGCGTCAAGATTGTCATCCTTGAGAGATTATAAATCTAAGTCTTGGTGGGATGAAAAACAATCATCGGAACGTTTTGGATCCGTTTTGAGTCAACCGAGCACAGAGTATCAAGTAGGAGAAGTGGTGACGGTTGAATTTCGTTCAGCACATCCAAAAAATAGTTTAGGTCGTCTGAATAATTTTTTGACAGTTGAATTTTTTAAAGATGGAAATTGGCAACCAGTTTTTTCTGATCAAGATAAAGAGACGGAAATTATGTGGATAAATGACACGCGTTCAGAATGCCGTGGGTGCTTAAAGTCTAAAATCATATGGAACATACCTGATAGTGTTTTGAGTGGAATATATCGCATACGGCATTTTGGATATTGGAAACCCGCCAACAATAAAAAAGTGAATCGTTTTGAAGGGCAAACACAGGCGTTTACGGTATCAAATCCCAAGTTTTAATATTTTTAATACTTTATCTAATTTAAGCGGATCAAATAATTTATAATATTCTCTATCTAGCTTTGATATGGATTTTTTTTGTCGTTCCAATAATGACCCCTGAGTTTTAGCAATTGCATTGTCAAAATAGTTAGCAATCGAAATAAGTCGTGTTAATTCATGAATGCTGTTTCCTCTTAAGTGATTTGGATAACCACTCCCATCGTATGCTTCATGGTGTTGTATAACGATAGATTTTATTTCACTAGAAATTGTTTTTTCTTCTTGTAGCAAATTTAATCCTAAGAGTGGATGTTCTTTTAGTTTGAGGTCAATAACTTCTTGAGTGTCGTTATCAAAAACATTGACTTTGCTTTTTCCTATATCGTGTAGCAAACTGCCAGTTCCTATGGTTTGCAAAACCGTTGCATTTGCATAACCCATTTGCAAGGCCAGGTATACGGATAATACACTAACATTTACAGAGTGATCTACTGAACCTTTTGAGTAGGTTTGGAGCAAGTTTAATGCTTTTGTTGTAAAAGGCAGTTTCATAATTTCTAAGATTAGCTTTTGACTTGTTTTGATAGCTTGAGCAATTGCTTTGTCAGGGTGTTGTGCTTGAAATATATCAAGCATTGCTCTTTGTGATTCGATTTTAGCGTTAGAGAGTTCTGGGGGCTCTTTGGTTGTTTCTTCTTCTTCCTCTTCTTGGACATCAATTAGACTATCTAGGTGCCATTTTAAGAAAATTCTCAAGTCATTTTCATGAATAAATATATTATTTATTTTTTGTAGCTCAAGTTTTTGAAAAGTTTTGGCGTCAATCAGGTCGCCCTTAGTTTTATAGCAAACAAATTTTGAAGAAATTTGAAGATAAATATTTACAGGGAGTGGTTTATTGATGCATAATTCGTATAATTCTCTCTTGACGTAGAGTTCCCCCATGACTTTAATTATAAGACATATAATATGAAAAAAACAGATGAGCATATGATTACTAAAGCGCTACTGGGTGATTTGCTCTCTTTGGCTAGAATATTGTCCAAAGTTGAGAATAGGGGTTCTGAATTAAATAAATTAATGAGCAAAATTTACCCACATACTGGAAAAGCGCGAGTAATGGGCATTACGGGGCCTCCAGGAGCTGGAAAGTCAACATTGATTGATCGTTTAGTGTTTCACTACAGAAAGCTAGATAAAAAAGTGGCAGTAGTAGCGGTAGATCCATCTAGTCCTTATACGGGAGGAGCAGTTTTGGGTGATCGTATTCGTATGCAAGCTCATGCAAGCGATTCTGGAGTTTTTATTCGTTCTTTGGGTACTAGGGGTAAACGTGGTGGGCTTTCTCATGCAACTCAAGAATTAGTTATGGTTTTGGATGCTGCTAGTTTTGATGTCATATTGGTAGAGACCGCTGGTGTTGGCCAGACAGAGCTTGATATAGCAAAGTTGGCTCAAACTGTTGTAGTGGTTTTAGTGCCTGAGAGTGGAGATTCTATACAGGTTATGAAAGCGGGGCTTATGGAGATTGCTGATCTTTTTGTGATCAATAAGTGTGATCACAACGGCGCGGACCTGCTTGAGAGAGAGATACTTTCTATTGTAGAGAAGAAGTTATGGTCAACTCCTGTGTTAAAAACTGCAGCAACAGGAGATATAGGGATTGTGGAATTATTTAGAGAACTTGAAAATCATGGAAAGTATTTAATGGCATCGGGCAGGTTAGAGGAAAAGAGGCTTGAGTTTTTAAAAACCGAAATTCAGGATATCTTGACTGAACAACTAAGTTTACGGATCAAAAAAACATTACTTTCTAGTAGTGGTAAGAAATTGTTAAGCAAATTAATGCACTATACTATAAATCCATATAAAGTAGCCGCTAAGATATTTAAAATATAATCAATGAGTTATGACAGATGATTATAATTATTTAATAACGCATATATACAATACTAAATTAGTCTAAAGTTAATAAAAACTTTACCGATTTAATCAAGTGAATGAGGTGCTTTTTTAAAGTTCTTAAAAAGGCGTCTCTGACAGGGTACAGCAAATCCTGTAAGAAAACATGAAACACTTCGTACGACTTGAAGGAGTCCTTTTGTCTTTCAGTTGATTGTAGTGTTTAAACTTGGAGGTGTAAAATGGGACTACGTGTAAGTACAAACGTCCAATCTCTAATGGCACAAAGAAACTTAAGTACAAATAGTTCAGCTCAGAAATCGTCATTAGAGAAATTGGCGTCTGGTAGTAGGATTAGCCGAGCATCAGATGATGCAGCCGGACTCGCTATTTCTGAAAGAATGCGAAGCCATATTCGTTCTATTCATCAGAACATAAGAAATGCGAGTGATGGAATTTCGATGATACAAACTGCTGAAGGCGGAATGAACGAGGTCGCTAATATTTTAGTGCGCCTGCGTGAACTTTCGATTCAAGCTGCATCTGATACAATTGGAGATACAGAGCGCGGATTTGTTGACAAAGAAGTTAAACAACTTACGCAAGAAGTTGATCGAATTTCGGCTTCTACTGAATTTAACGGTCGAAAGCTTTTAGGTGGGGATGGCTCGGTCGTAGAAGTTCAGATTGGGATCAATAATAATCCAGATCTAGATAGATTTTATTATGATCCAGGGAAAACCAATGTGACATCGGATCACTTAGGGATTGCTGGAATGAGTGTTGTTACAAAAGAAGATTCTCAAAATAATTTAGCTAAAATGGATGATGCTATTAGGTTGCTCACAGAAAACAGAGCAGAGCTTGGCGCGTTGCAAAACAGATTGCAATCTGGCATTAATAATATGCAGATCTATGATGAAAACTTAACGAGCGCACGGAGTCGTATTTATGACGTCGATGTAGCTAGTGAAGTTTCAGAATTGACAAAAAATAATATTTTAACTTCTGCTGGTGTTGCGGTCCTCAGTCAAGCTAATCAGAACAACTTGTTGGCATTGAAGCTGCTGGGTTGATTCTTAATGTATTAACCCCACCCGTTTGGTAAACAGGGGGGATGATTTGATCTCCCCTTTTTTAACTAACGGAATTAAGTAATTATCTCAGAGAGATAACGCTTAGCATATATAGAATGTTAATATTGTATACTTATAGTCAAGTATTATTGACTCATTCCGATATATTAGTTGTCAGTAGTTAAGCATTGGGCTTAGCTAAAAAAACTGACAGCGTCTGCCGGAGGTACATTGCTGTTGCTTGTGGCGGAATAGAAGTTCTAGTTTAAATTCCCCTTACAGACGTTTTAAAATTTTTCTCGGCCTGAACTTTTTGTGTTCGGGAGAAGAGAGGAGTTTATCTATGGGCTTAAGAATATCGACAAATATAGCTGCAATGGCAGCAAACAGGGCACTATCGCAAAGTAATGATGAACAAGCAAAACACTATATACGGTTATCTTCTGGTAATCGTATCACAGCTGCAGGAGACGATGCTGCAGGGCTGTCAATTAGTGAAAATTTGCGAGCACAAATCAGATCTATGGCACAAGCCGAAAGAAATGCTAATGATGGTATTTCATTTGTGCAAGTGGCTGAAGGAGGTCTTACCGAAATTGGTAATATCTTGATCCGTATGCGAGAGTTAGCGGTTCAAGCTTCTTCTGACACGGTAGGTGAAAAAGAAAGAGGTTTTATTCACCAGGAAGTGGGAACATTACTGGCTGAAATTGACCGAATTGCCAATGTCACCAATTATAATGGCACTGCACTGTTAAATGGTGAATCACAAAAGTCTGAACTGCAATTTCAAGTAGGCATCAGAAAAGAACTGAATGATGCTGACCGGATTGTATTTCAACCTAATGATTATAATGTAAAAACTAACTCATTAGGTGTTGATGCATTAAATTATGAAAGCATTGACTCTGCTCGTGAAGCAATGGATCTCGTTGATGGAGGTATTGGAAAAGTTTTCGAAGCTCGTGCACGCCTAGGTGCGACCCAAAACAAACTCCATGCTACAGTAAATAACCTTGGTATTGCTAAGGAAACTTTAGCAAATGCACGTTCTCGTATTGCTGACACAGATATTGCTTCTGAAACGACAGAACTTGTACGTGGGCAAATTTTGCAAAGTGCTGGTGTTGCAGTACTTGCTCAAGCAAATACTTCGCCCATGATGGCCCTAAAATTGCTCTAGAAAATTACTGATTTTACAACTTGCGCCTGTGCTTAAGCCCAAAAAGCCCCCTATTAGAGTGCCGAGCTCTATAAGGGGGCTTATTTTTTTAAGTTTTTATATTGTATTGCCGAACTGATGAGTGAGTGGGTGTCTAGAAAATGAAAATAAATCCTTTTACAGGAGTACCAGAACGATTTTATCAGGTAACTAGAAAACAAGACTTAGAGGACGGTCAATCCGGAAAATCAGAAGAACATGGCAAAAAACATGAATCTAAACAAAATAATGAAGAGGAGAAAAATAATATAACTGCAGATCCACTACAACTTGAAAATGCCCTTCAGTCCTTCAAAGATGAACTAAGAATACAATCAAAAGAGCTAGAAGCGTCACTCATTTCTTCTCAACTGGGATTGAAAGTCGTTTTAAAAGATGGCACAGGCGCCATTGTGAGACAGTTTTCTGGCGAAGAATTTTTAAAGTTAAGAGAAGCTGCAACTCTGGATACAAGATCTCGCGGCAAGATTTTAGATAAAAAACTTTAAATTGAAACTTCCTTGCATTAGCGCTATTTATAAAGTGTGCTATTTGTTTTCTCTGACTTGCATATTTTAAGTAATAAAGATCCGTTTTATTTTAAATTTTTGGAAGTTTTAAAAACTAGACTTTCTGAAAATGACGTTGTGGTTTTTTTAGGTGATATTTTTGATTTCTTTGTTGGAAGTAAAAAGATTTTTTTAGAGCGCTATAGTGAGTTTTTTGAGATTATTAATTTTCATATAAAAAGAAACATTGCTTTTCATTATATTGAAGGTAATCATGATTTTCTTTTATCAAATAACAAGATGCAGATTTACCCGCAAAATTTTTCGCTAAATTTGGAAAATAAAAAGTTTTACTTTGAGCATGGTGATTTAGTAGACTCCTCAGACTGGAGGTATTTTTTAATACGAAATGCATTAAGAACGCCATTTGCTAAGGGTCTTATTCGCCTATCTCCTGATACGTGGATTGATTTTATAGGAAAAACCTGTAGCCGCCACAGTAGAGAACAAAAGATTTTTAAATTCGAAGATATGCCAAAACATAAACAAGAAATGGTTAGAAAAAAGTATAGAAATTTTGCAGTGGATAAGATTCAAAAAGGTTTTGATTTTGTAATTTTAGGACATTGTCATGATTTAGATGAGATGGTTTTTCGTGTAGGAGAATGCGCAGGGCAGTACATTAATATGGGATATCCCAAGGTACATAAAACATATCTCACTTGGAGTGTCGGGGATTTATTGGTTAAAAGAGCAGCATTTTAAAAACGGAATATTAGTATTGTGATATTAATTTTTTTATATTTTGTATTTTTAAAATAATTTTGTGAAAGAAGGCCTTGGGTAAGCCAGAGATATAATGCCGCGAATCGCGCCCATGGATGGCCAAGGGGGCCCCAGAGGCGGGATGCCGTGCCTGAGTGAATAAAATTATTTTAAAAATACAAGATATAAAAAAATTAATATCACATACTAGGCAGCCATAATGTATAATCAATATCCACTTCGCCAGCGAAAAGCATAACAAGTCGGTCCACTCCAACTGCTATTCCTGCCGTCTTAGGTATCCCTTCTTTTAGAGCTGAAATAAATTCTTCGTCTACTGGATTTGTTGGAAACTGAGAACCATAAATTTTTTTTCGTAGTTTAAATTCAAAACGCTTGGCCCAGAGATTTCCGACTTGGTCTTTTTCTACGATCGATAGTGCAGATTGTGTTGGAGGAAAATCATAAACAAAAACTCCTCGTCCAGAAGGTAATTTTGGTTCAATATGATCAAGCCAAATTTTGAAATATAAATCATCCCAGCTATCTTTTTTTGAAACTGTAACATCGAGACGCTTACAGGCTTTTTGAATTTGTTTTAGTGTTTTACATTCAACGAGATTGATGCCAACATGAGTTTGAAATAAATCTCTTATTTTAAATTTGGGCCAAGGCGGTGTCAGGGTTAACTTTTCTTTTTTATAAGTAATTTCAGACGTTCCAGAAATTTTATTACATAAAAAATAAATTAAATTTTCAACATCTTTCATAATATCCTGAAGCGAAGCATGTGTTCTATACCATTCTAGCATGGTAAATTCTGGGTGATGAATTGGAGAAATGGGTTCGTTTCTAAAAGCAGGGCAAATTTGAAAAATCCTTTCCAGACCTCCCGCCAGGAGCTTTTTCATGGCAAACTCAGGAGAGGTCGGGAGATACGCACCATTTAAGAGTTTATAAGGTCTGATATGCGGTTCCATCCCCGGGCTTTTCACTAAGAGTGGGGTTCTAACTTCTATAAAACTTTCCTGTAAAAAAAAGTCTCTTATGCCTGTTTCTATAAGAGTGCGAATGCACATGTTTTTTTGACGCCTTGGGTCTTGGATTCTTTTTTTAAAATTCATTTTTTTATTTCCTATATTTTTATTTTATATATAAGATCGCAAAAGGAGGCTTTTAAAAAGTATGAAAAAAGTATTATTTACTATAATTGCCATAGCTATGGCTTTTGTAACACAAGTTTTTGCAGAAGAAGCTATTCAAAACACTCAGCCATTAAATGAACGAGCTCCTTCACAAGTTGCCCCTCATGCTAAGAAAAAGCATAAGGCAAAAAAGCATCATCGTAATAAAAAAATGGGTAAAAAGATGAAAAAGCATAAGAGATCGCATGCTACAGAAGCTGCAACACCTGTCGAAGCTCCTCCTGTGCAGCCACCAGCTCCGCCAGTAGCACAGTAATGTGCAAGCTCTGTGAATCTTCGTGAAAATTTAATAAAAGCACTTACTCTAGATTTGCCATACGAGCGAATGGAAAGAGCGCGACTTCTCTGGCCCAAATTATCAGGAAAGTCGCATTTAAGTGAAGCTGGCGTTTTGATTTTATTTGGTGCCAAAGAGAATACTAATAAATTTGAAATTTTGTTTACTTTGCGCACTGACAAAGTAGATGTTCACAAGGGGCAGGTGTCTTTTCCTGGTGGGAGGCGAGATCCTGGGGATCTGTCTTTGACTCATGTGGCACTTAGGGAGACAGAAGAAGAAGTAGGTATACCAGCCTCCGCAATAGAAGTCATTGGAGAGTTGCCTCCACTAAATACTGTAACTGGTTTTCGAGTGACTCCGGTAATTGGGATTTTAAATACACCAATCGAAACATTAGTGCTTAAGTTGCATCCAATAGAAATCGCAGAAATCTTTTGGGCAAGTTTAGATGATCTCAGGGCTCCACAGTGTCATAGAAAAGAGAAGATGACTTGGAAAGAACAGGAATTTGAAGTTCATGTCTATCAAATTAGACAATACAGAATTTGGGGAGCAACAGCTGAGATTTTAAAAAATTTGTTAGAAAGATTAAAGCAGTGAAACTGTATACAGTAAACAGTTACTGTAACTGTTACAGTAACTGTTTACTGATAATTGGATATTTAAGGGAAAATTACCAATGGTACGTTAAGCTTGCTGCAGTAAAAAATCCGCTGGCAAGGTCAAATGATTTTCCTGTAGTTACATCTGTGCCAGTAGTTGGCACTGCTCCTACTGATGTAGCATTTGAACCAGTGTGTCCAATAACCCAGTCAAAATCAACTTTACTAACATTGATTGTAGCACCAACTCGTGCGCTGGTAGTATCAGCTCCTGTAGTAACCTCTTTAGTTATATCAATTAAATTATAAGTAAATCCAGCTCGTGCTTTGAGCCAAGCTGTAAGAGAGCCCTCTAAAGCCATATCAACAGGGATAATCCATCTCTTTGGTCCAAGATCTTCCCAAAGAGCAATGGCATAGGTGAGATGAGCTTCGCCAACTTTTGTGTTTCTACCAATACCCATACCCCAGCCATAGTTTATGTTTCCTGTAGGAGAGCTTAATTTGTTATAAGCCAAGTAAGGTGTCCACTCGCCCCACTTGTATTTTACACCACCGCCGTAGCCAGTTGTTTTAGTCTCACCCGCTAGAGTTTTGTCTGAGCCAATGACTTTTACACTAATATATGGCTCTAACTCACCAAATTGAGCGCCTGCTCTTAGTGTTAGGTCTTTTTCAGATGTGGTTGATCCTGTTTTATATCCACCAAATGTGATTCCTAGTCCCCATTTCGTTCCCATATCACTTGCAATAATGAGATCAAAAGGCCGGTGACTAACAGCATTTGTATATGATCCTCTCGTTGCACCAGAGCGGTTCATGTAAAATCCAAGAATCCAGCTACCGAAGGCATTTACAAATCCACCCTCGGCAGTTGTACCTACTATACCAAATCGGGATACTTCGACTGTTGCCCAGTTCTTATACTCATTGGCATAAGACGGATTATAAAAAATATTATTATTACTGTCGTAATAAAAACTACCACGGTCTATGAGTCCTACTGGATCTCCATTGCCCATCACAATATTTTTGGCAACTGATGCAAAAGCACTCGATGCTCCAAAAATAGTAATGGCTGTCATTAAAATAATTAAACGATTTTTCATATATTACCCCCTCCTTAAGGGACAAATTTTCCTATACAAATATAATGTCGTCTAGTTTATCTGGTGTCAACTAATAAACGAAACACTATTTGTTGTGGCGTGCGCAATGCGTTAATATGTTTTATATTTTTTTTGGATACCGCAGTGCTTCGGCTTCTGTTTCAGTCTTGCATTGTATGCAGAGTGTTGTTGATGGATAGGCCTTCATCCGAGCTTCGCTGATTTCGTCTCCACAGCGTTCACACTCTCCAAAAATTCCTAGCTCAATGCGTTTTAGAGCTTGATCGATTTCGGCTAACACTATGTGGTTGCGGTTCTTGATCTGAACGACTAAACTTTTTCCAGTATCTGCGCTTGCTTGATCCACTGAATCCGAGAAAAGGAATTCTTCGTCGTTAATGAGCTCTGCATGCGATTTTCGTAGTTCACTGGCCAGTGTATTTCGTCGAGCTAACAGATCGTTTTTAATATGTGCTACTTTTTCTTTTCTAATTGTCATAAGCGGCCCAACAATTAGCAGATTATTCGTAAATGTGAAAGAGAAAATAGCACAGTTAGTTAATTTTTTGGAGGTAATATGAAAGAAAAATGGTTTTTAATAATAAAATCAATTAGTTACATATTTGCTGTTCTGATGTTTATGTATTCTTTTGCCGCCATTGCTTCTGACTTTCATTCGCCTCGAACCATAGCTTTAGGTGGAGCAGGCCACGCGGGTCCATTACTTAATGACTCTATATTTCTAAATCCGTCGTTTGCTTCTTTTTTGCCCACGTATAGTTTTGGTTTTAACTACCTTTCTTTTGTAAATAAAAATGATGCCGGTGTGTATAACTCTGCGATAACTGATAAGGGTAGGATTTTAAATGTCTCCATTCAGGATGGACGTTCAGAAGTGTTTCAGGCAGGTGCTGCCTACACACAAAAATTTGATGGATCTTATATCCACGTTGGAGCATCAAAAAACTTTGTCAATCGATTTGGTTTTGGGATAGGAGGTAAATTTTTCTTTAATAGTCAAACTTATGCAGCGGGAAGAGATGCTAACGTATCCATGTCCTTTATTGTTTATGAATGGTTGCAGTCTTCTTTGATGGTGGATAATATATTTGAAACTGAAGAAGGCAAGAGTCGTGGCTTGCTCAGAGAAATTACTCTAGGCTTTAAAGCAAATCTAAAATCAATTGTGATTGCTTATTTTGATCCACATGTTATTCCTTCATTGCCAACAAATGAACGCAATGGTTTCGAATCAGGGCTAGAATTTGTCTTTATGTCAGATATTTATTTACGAGTTGGGTATTATCAAAATTCAACCATCCCATATCAGTCAAGTAGAGGCCAAGGCTTTGGTACAGGGATAGGTTGGGTAGCTCCAAGGCTTTCTATTGATTATGGTTTTTCGCGTGCCTTAAAACCTGTACAGGCTTCGGCTCATACCGTGGGAGCAACTGTTTATTTTTAAGGAAAGAAAAAATGTCTATAAAAATTAAAAAAGCTGTCATTCCGGTTGCTGGTCTTGGCACACGATTTTTACCAGCTACAAAAGCAATACCTAAAGAAATGATTCCTATTGTGGATGTTCCAATAATTCAATTGATCATCGAAGAAGCTATTAATTCAGGAATTCAAGACATTGTGCTTATTACGGCCAGACATAAAGAAGCAATTGAGAATCATTTTGATTTCAATTACGAACTCGAAGACACATTGGGCAAAAAGCAAAAAAAAGAATTAGCAGAGCTTTCTAAAAACATAGGCGAAAACTGCAATGTGATCACTATTAGACAAAAAAATCCGCTAGGACTTGGACACGCGGTTTTATGCGCCCAGCCAGTAATTGGCAATGAACCTTTTGCGGTGCTGCTTGGTGACGATCTGATTGATAGTAAAATTCCTTGTACAAAACAATTGATTGATCTCTATGAAAGAGAAAATGCTTCGGTTGTTGGTGTTATGGAAGTGCCTAAAAATGAAACTTTAAAATATGGTATTGTGGGTGGCAAAATGCTAAATCCCAAACTGATGGAGGTAAGTCATCTAGTCGAAAAACCGGATCCTCAATATGCGCCCTCTTGTTTAGCAATCCCTGGCCGATACGTTCTGAGTCCATCTATTTTTAAATATTTAAAAGACACCAAGCCAGGTAAGGGAGGAGAAATTCAGCTCACAGATGCTTTAGAGAAGGTGGCAAAAAATGAAAGACTTTTAGCTTACCAGTTTGATGGCACTCGTTATGATGCTGGAGATCGCCTAGGTTTTATCGAAGCCACTATCGCTTATGCGCTAAAGAGACCAGAACTAGCTAGTGGTGTGAAAGATATTTTGAAAAAGTATAGCGGGTAACTATGTGGAAAATATTATTTTTATTCATTTTTTATTCTTACAATGTTTTCGCTTACATACCTCCAACAGAGTTTATTTTAAAAACTCTGGCAAAAAAACATGAGGGCACGGTTGGGCTGTTCATAAAACACACAGTTTCATCTTACGACGACAATAAACCAAATGGCATTTCATTTACTGAAAACGTTTTTGTTT
>JACQAU010000031.1 GCA_016194835.1 Deltaproteobacteria bacterium | reverse complement strand
CTGCTGCCCTGTGTGTCGCGCTGACAAAGTGGCTTGGGATTGATGTAAATTCAGAATTTGAATTTGCAAGAAAACTAGAAAATTTTTTTCATGGAAAAAGCAGTGGATTAGATATTGCTGTATTATTGAATCAAAAACCCGATTTGTACCAAATTAACAAAGATCCCACGCTTTTGCCAATCTCATCTCTTCCACACTTTACGTTTCATGACACAGGAGTTCGAGAACAAACCAAAGTTTGTATTGATCAAGTCACAGCACAACTGGTACAAGATCAAAAACAAGCCGAAAAAATAGACCAAGCTATGAAAGAAGCATCCCAGCTTTGTCTACAGGGACTCAGCACATATAACCAAAACAAAAAAGCCAAAGCCCTTCTCTTACTCACAGAGGGCATGAAAAAAGCACATAGATGCTTTGAATCTTGGGGGCTCCTCCCATTACAAACTAAAGACCTTGAAAAAAAGCTTTATCAGAAAGGCGCACTGGCTGTAAAACTCACTGGTGCGGGGTTAGGCGGCTTCTTAACGGCACTTTGGGAATAAAATATTTTTATTTATAAAAAAGCTTTTATAGTGATATGAGTATAAGAACAGATGACAGGTAAGCAAACGCTTTTTAATAAGCAAAAATATATTAGGCTCTACCAAGGAGAGGGATTAAATGCAGCGTTAACTTCACTACATCATGATAAGGAATACTTAGAACAACTCACTTTTGAGAGCAAAGATGGCTATAGCAGAGAACTTTGGGATTCATTAGAGGAAGTTCGAAATTTTTCAATTGAACTTTGGGATTTATGTCAGAAAACACCTCTATCACAATAAAAGTAGTTAACTCAGACGAGCAGCAATCTCCTCCAACACAAGAAGAAATCGAGGCGAAACTCCGCCAAGAAGGATACGAAGTCTATTGTTGGACAGATCTGCCCGGGGTTGTCTATCCACGACACAAACACATAGAAGATCAATGTATTTGGATTATCGAAGGCGAGCTTGAGTTTCAGGTAGGTGAACAACTTTATAATTTACACGCAGGGGATCGTATTTATTTACCCTCTAACATTGCCCATATGGTCAAAACACCAAAACTCACATCTGCAACTTACGTCGTAGGCAAAAAACATTAAACTGGTGGCGGCTCTACCTCTTCGTCGGCTACATGTACCACAGTTGTCTCTACCTTGTGCACCGACAAAGTTTTAGCAATTAAATCATGAAGTCCTTGTTTTCTCGGTTGAAATGCTGCCATCAAAAAACCTGCACAAAAAGGCAGATACGAAAGTCCATAAGAAAAAAATCTTATTACCGATTGATTTAACTTAAGAGATCCCAAATCGCTTTCATTAACAACATAAATATTCAAGGGCTTCTTCCCTAACGTAGTACCCCATTTAAAATGTCCACATACAAAATAAGGAAAGGCCAAGCAAAAATAAAGTCCAAGATTAAAAACCTGAACGAAAAAAGGATTAAAAGTATCTTCATAAGCAGGGATTGATTGCCCCTTGCCTTTTAAATACAAAGCCATAAATACATGAATAAAACGCAAACAACCTATCTGAATAATCCATGATAAACCTGTGAGAATTAAACTATCTAAAATATCTGCAACGAGTCTAAGCCAAAAACCCGCATAATTAGTTAATTTTTGTGATTTGTTGTGTATTGCCATACTTTTTTTATTGGTGCAGTTAGGAGTTCTAAACCACCATCTTTTGAAATAGAAATAAGTAATCCCAAGAAAATTAATACACTCGATAAAACAGTTCTCAACGTAATGATTTCATGAAACCATAACCAGCCTACAGCACTTGCCACTACGGGCTGTAAATAAATAAAAATTGCAACATGTGTTGATTTTGCATGAGCTAAGGCCCAAAAATTTAAAAAATAGGTCATTAACGTAGCTCCTAAAATAGGAAATAAAACCTAGCACTCGCCTCACTGTCACAGGCTCCTGTTTACGCAATGTAACAATGAGTAATGTAAAAATAGGAATTAAAGTATTTAAAATAGCACTGTTTGTTGAGGTGGTATATTTTAAGCCCACTAAAAAACTTGCTTGGTTAATAATTGTTCCTAAAAGCGCAAAAATAATTAGTGGCCCAAAAAAACTAAAATCACATTTTGGATGAGGTCTTCGACTTAAAAGAGCAAATCCCAACATACACACAGAAGATATGACAATTCTTATACTAGCCCATAAAAGAGGAGGAAAAGCCTCAACTACAATTTTTGAAATTATATAATTAATGCCAAATAAGATTTGAATAACAATTAACGCTGTATAGACTAACTCAACTGGTGGTTTTTTCTCATCTTGCATGATTCACTAGTTATAATCTCTTGAGATAGTAATTCGGTCAATCTTCTTTTGCATCCTCTGAATTAAATTTTACAATCCCATAGCGATCGACACACAAATCCGCCATATGAAGCGCTGCGCAATAGTCTGGATTGGGTTTTCTTATAAATTCGCCATTAAAGAAAATCTTTCCTGTTTTATCTGTCTCATTATATCGCACTCGACGGATTTTGAAGAATAATACTTCTTGTTCCATTTTTAACTTTTCTTCTGTAACTACAACATCGAATTCAAATGCACCACCATTGGGTTTATAAGTAACATTACGGATTGTATTTTTTTCAGTTGAAAAATTTCTAGCCTTTTGTTTTTCTCTATATTTCCAATTATTCAAAGTAACTTGAAGAGACCCACCCTCTTGGAAAACTAATTTGACTAAACTCGGTGGTTGTTCACAAATTTCAGCATTTTTACCAATTTCAAGACTCAATGCTACTTGTTTTTGATAAAAAACTTCATCTTCTTTGATGAATTCTATGAGTTTTTCTCTTAAGGCTTTTTCATCTTGTAATGCTTGAATTTCTTGCTTTAGATTTTTTACTTCTTCTAGTG
>JACQAU010000011.1 GCA_016194835.1 Deltaproteobacteria bacterium | reverse complement strand
ACTTATATATTCCAAACCTTGCAGCAACACTGTTTGTTGGATCCAAAAGTAGCGTAACTTGAGAAGGATATTTCTTATTCGGTATTACCTTCCACGCATCATCCCATTTTTGGTCGTATTCTATAAACACCCATTGAAGTTTCATAGAAGTGTCATTAGTTTTATAATTGTTTATAAAATTTAACATAGCAGGCAACTCTTCTAAGCACGGTGGACACCAACTTGCCCAGAAATGTAAAACAATAACTTTTTCTTTAAAATCATAGAGTCGGCAATTTTTTCCCTCTTGATCCTTCAGAGCAAAATCAGGCACCTGATTGCCAGGAAAGAGCGCCTTTTTAACAGACATAGTTTGACAATCAGATAAATAATAAGCAAAAACTACGCCTGTTATTAATAAAACAGCTCCAACTATATGAGGTCTATGCTTTTTTGACATTTCTTGTTAATACACAGTTTTAAGGGTTTAAACACTAAGTTGCAAGAAGTTTCTTTTATAAGCTATAATAAGAAGAGGTAATATTAGCATGAACCATGCTTTAGTTCTCAATGCCAGTTTTGAGCCATTACATGTTGTGAGCTGGCAAAGAGCCATACAACTTTTGTTTCAAGGTAAAGTCGAAGTGGTCGAAGAATCTGATCAAGAAGTCAGAACTATCAAATTTACTATCAAAATTCCGGCAGTGCTAAGACTCTTAAAGTACATTCCTATTAAAACAAAAAAGGACATGATCCGTTTTTCAAGAGCAAATGTTTTTTTGAGAGATAACCACACATGTCAATATTGTGGTAAAAAACAACCCAAATCAAATCTAACACTCGATCACATTACTCCAATTGTACAAGGAGGCAGAAAGTGTTGGGAAAATATCGTTACCGCCTGCAAACTTTGCAATCAACTCAAAGGTGGCAGAACTCCTCAAGAAGCTGGTCTACATTTAATACGAAAACCAAATAAACCAAATTGGTTACCTGCTGCGTTTTTGCAATTTAATCTGAGCATTACTCCACAGCGTTGGCGTATATATTTAAATGTAAAATCAGAACTTAACATTCCTGAAGAATAGGGGACCGTTTTTTCTTTACAACGTTGCTCAAGATATCGTTGAGGAGTCCGGGAATTCTTTGAACCTCATCTATTACGATCCATTTTTTTTGTCCTGAGTTACCTATTGACTCTAAACTACTTTGATTGTAGAAAAATATATCTTTACAAAAGGAGTTTGGATGCAACGTTTTATCATATTCTTGCTATTTATCTTTCAAATTATATCTCAAAAGATATTTGCCAACGAATCTGCCAGCTCCAGGAAAGCTGATGCGCGACAAGAAATTTCAATTTCCACACCCGTCGTCATAAAAACGTTTTCGCCACCAGCTTCAGAAGGAATAGATTCCAAATACACTAAACCCGGAATAGACCTTTCTGCACGATTTCACTTAGGCTCCCATCTACTTCTAGGTCTAGAGGCTCAAGTGTCGCCCTACGTGGGATTACCAATAATAGGCGGAGACATCGGTTTGGCGATTCAGTGGGGTCTGAAATTAAGATCTGAAATAGGAGTTGGGATTTTTACTCAAAAAGTCTTAACAAAAGAGCCCTTTCGTAGTTCACAATTTTCGGTGGTGACAAGCGAAGTTTATTTATCATTTATTTATCAATTGGAATCATTATTGTTTCAACTAAAGGGAACCCTTTTATCCCCTTCGAAAACTACCATATCAAACCAAGAAAGTTTAGAAACTTCGATCGATCATTATGGCTCTTTTTTAATTTCACCCTCATTAAAATTGAATTTGCCATTAAATCTGTTGGCTAGAGTAGAATTTGATTATTTCCTTCTTGGCAAAACTGCCATTGCCTCACGCGAATTTGCTTTTGGAATTTCACAACACCATGCCCAGCGCTATCAGATTGGAGCAGGTTTGGAACTAGGTGAATTTGAAATCTGGGCCTATGGACAGTTTGTCCTGAACTTGGCAGATGTTGAAGAACATTACTATCAAGCCCCGTTTTTAGGAGAAAATTACCTTCTGGCTAAAAATCTTTATGGTATAAAATTAGTGTGGAAAAAATAGATCTCATCTGAAAGAGATCTAATGAGAGGTATGTATGTATCTGCAAAAATTCGTTTTTATAAAAACAGTTCTCCTCAGTGTAATGCTCATGGTAATGCTCATGGCACTTTCTGGCTGTGGAGGAACAGTCACTCAGATCGACTATCTTGAAACAGATACTTTTATTAGCTCTACTGATTTAACCAACCATGCTGCTTTGAATTATCTTGAGATTTCAAAATCCGCAAGTGGCGAAGAAAGAATTATCGTTAAATTACCAACTGGAAAGCGTAGTTTGACCGAAAACTTTGACGCAGTTTTTAGCGAAAATCCAATTGCTGGGATTGCTCTCATGCCATTTCTGATTCTGATCGATATTATTGCAGACTTATTAAGTTGTAAAGATGCGGCGCTAAATAGCACAAGCTTAACGAGCGCAAAACTTGTTTTTGATATTTCTGATAATCAAGAAGGATCCTTAACCAGCAAAATATCCATGGGACTTTTGTCTAAACCATGGTGGCAAAGTGCAAATTGGGAAAGAGCGCATCACTTTTCATCAAAGGGACGTTGGGTTACGCAGGGTGGAGATTTGGATTCTAGTTTTGCAGTCATCACCGGCAGCGTGAATGGCAGCACCTTGGAATTTGACGTCACCTCTTATTTTAAAACTTTAATTTCTAACAAAGAGACTACTCATTACGGATTGCTGATTAAATCAGAAACACCTGCCTTGGCGAGTGTGCGTTTTGATTCAACGCAGACTTCAACGTCTACAAAACGCCCCAGGCTTGTCTCGACCTATCAGTGCTTACAGCCTAAAACCAATATACAGGCTGGAAAAGAATCTGTTTATTACTTAGGGTTGCAGTAGTTAATATTAGACCTACCTCGTTTGTATAGCCTCTATATTTATTGCTTTTTTTGGAAAAATCTGATCACCTATAACAGTGGCACTAGCACAAAAAAACACGAAAAGGTTTGAAAATATCCTAGAACTCTACGGTGACCTCATCTATGATATTTGCGTTAATATTTTATGGTCAAGTTCTCTTGGGCAAGTAGCCTTTAAAACAACCATGAAAGAAATTAAGCATGAATTGAAAGCAAATCCTTATTTTGATTACAAACGTGCATTTGTTTTAAAAATTGCATATGAAAAACTTGGTTTTGCGTATCAGAAAAATATAAAAAAACTAACTCCAGCAGAACAAATAATGCTAGACACTTATTTGAGTCTAAATGATAAAATTAATCAATTTGATTCATATTTCCATAGATTACCGTTCGCTGATATGTTCTTATTGCTCATAAGAGATAAACATGGTCTGCCATATCCTGAGATTACCGCTGCCATGAATACACCCGAAGACTCACTTAAGACTCAAAGACAAATGGCTTATAGGACACTAGAAGAATGGATTTGGGAAACACAATGAGCATTAACTGCTTTGAGTGGAACAATCAGCTCTCTAATTTACTTGACGGCACACTAAAGGGCGAGAACAAAATCAAAAATGACGAACACCTTAAAAAATGTGCCACCTGTCAAAAACATTACGATCATGCACTTGTGATTTTTTCTACTCTTTCACAACAAAAAAGAGAAATTCTACCTGCTCAACTCAGAAAAGAACCATTGACACATTTGCTACACAGCATCCCCCAAGAGTTTTTTTCTCACAAAGGAAAAACATATTGGCAAAAAACCCCCTGGTACATTCGCGCAGGGACCAAGGGAATCCTCTTTTTTGTAGTTGCCTTTTTCTTAATTACACTTACTCCAAAGTTAAAATCTCTTTATGAAAGAGAAAAAAATCAAAATCGAGGTGTTTTGGATCCTTTTTCATTAAAGCTTGAAGAAGAATCCCAAGAAAACACTCAAAAAAACGATAATGAAGCAAGCCAACAACAGTCACTACCACTCACACGTGGAAACTTAACAACTGCTGTACAAAAGGAACCAGATGAAGCTTTTTTAGGTGAATTAGATGAAAATGATTCTGAAACAAATAATATACAAAAAGAAAACATAGCACAAGAAATTTGGAGATTTCATATAAAAACAGATAGCCCACATGAAATGCGTCTAAAAATTTTAAAGCTTTTTACAGAGCTTAAAATTTCTTCGCAAACTCATGGCACAGGGGGTATCGAAGCTCCAGGTGGTATACAGTTTGACTTACAGGTCACTCAAGAACTTGCTGAAAAAATAAAAAACCACCTAACTATGTTTTTCCCAAAAAATACAGATACCGCAAGTGATACCAACATACAAAACACATTTACTTGGTATAAAAATAAAGTAAAAAGAGCACAAGCTAACGGAATAGCAAGAGTTGTCATTTGGCTTTCTCAGGTCTAGTACACTGGAACATTAATTTTTTAATAGACTATTTTAAATTATTTCATTCGTGATGGCGCGGCACCGGCAAAACCATCCTGGTTTTGGTTGTCCTCTGGACAACTGGTCTTCTCGGCCAATCCTGGCCTCGAAGTGCCTCTGGGACCCTTTGTCGTCCCGTCCATTGGACTCGGACATCCTGTCCTTCCCAAGGCCCTCCCTCATGAAATAATTTAAAATAGTCGGTATATGCAAAAAATTAATGTTCCATTGTACTAGTATCTTAACCGCTAGGGAGACGGAGCGGGGGGTGGTAAAGACAAATTCCAGCGAAACCAATCGTTGTACCAGTCAAGCTTTACTGGCCCTTTGATATATATACTAGTTGAATCTGAACCAGGCACATTTGTTGAAGCTTCATCTATTTGCTCATTGCCTATGAAATGGTCTGGGGCGCGCTGTTGTGCAGTGGCCACACCTCTTGAATCCAGAGCATGAGTATTGCGATCTGTTTTAGGATCTTTTTTTTGATTTTGTGTCTGTTTTCTTTGCGAATTAACAGAATATATAATTTTCCCACGACTATCATCAATATATTGTTTATTTCTATTTGGAGTAGTCGCGCCTTGTATAGAATTGGCTTGACTGAGTTCATGAAAAAGCTTTGTTGTTTTTTCTGCGGTTTTTGTATCCCAATCCCGCATTTGTGCTAAAACTCGTTGTTTGTCAGCTTTCATTATCTTTTTATATTTTTCCATTTTTGTCACAAAGGCTGGATCAAAATATTGCAGTGCTGCCTGATATTCTTTTTCTCTATACTTTGGTGTACCGTCCTTGTTTCGTTCAATAACAGATAAAGTGCCTAAACTTGGATTTTTAGGGTCTCTAGGAATTTCTTTATAGTCTACAAAATCTTCTTTTTGTAATTGTGTTGGCAGATTGTCAATATAGAGATCATAATTAAAGTCTGGTGCTTGTTTTAGATTTTTTGAGATTTGTTCTAAATCTGCCCAAGTATATAAATAAGGCACTTGAGGTTTTAAAGGAGGATTACGTACAAGTCTCATAATTTCAAAGTTCCATTGTTTATCTTTTCCAGTGCTTGAATCATTTAGTTTTGCAGCCATGTCTGAAATCTGCAGAATAGCTTTTCTGGCATCTATAATCCAAAGATCGTGGAGAGCAATATAGCGTTCTTTACACTCTTGTATAGTTTCTATCATTTGTCCTGATACATCATCAGATATACAAAAATCGTCCAAAGTGGCTCTGATGTCATCATTAGTTCTTTTAGTAGATTTCAAATCATTAGTTCTTTTAGTAGATTTCAAATCATTTATTTTTTCACTCAAAAACACAATCATATAAGCAAGCTGTTCAATAGCTTTTTGATAAAGGCAGGCTTGACCACAATCAATGAAGTCATCTCCCAGGGTTGGGGGATCAACATATGGACCAACATTCGACTTTGTTGACTGTGATGGAACTGGCTGCCTGAGCGTTAGAGCAGGAATTTGAGGCGGTTTAATACCACTTGGTGTAACTGGTCTATACGAATCGTCATTGGGATTAGAGCGAGACTGATCTGCCCTGCTAGAACTTAGAGTGCTTGCTTTTCCTTTTTTATCACCTGAATTGATATCAGAGTATGTAACTTGCTGAAAAGCAAAGAAAAATACTGTCGTTACACAAATAATCTGTAGTAACTTTATGACCATTTTAGTATCCCCGGTAATTTCCAGAACCTCTATGTATGAAATTTATATTATTTAAATAAAATAAGTTATTTTTTTGATTAATTTTTAGACACTATATTTATAAATAACATAAATGTATTATTTTTAAGGTAAATGTGATCTTTTGAAATATGTATTTTTTTAAGATAGTGACTAAGACTTAAACAGTAGGTATTCTGAGCAGTTTCAGTAACAGTAACTGTGAACAGATTTTAAGACATATCTAGTTGCATGATCCAAATATTGCTATATCATTAGTAAAGTGCATTCTAACTACTTAAAAACTAAAAAAAACACTCTTCTGCTTATTTTATCTCTCATTTTCATGGGAGCATTTCATATTGCCACAATACGCCCAGGTAATGACTGGGGTGGCGACTTTGGGCTATACATTGAGCACGCTAAAAACATTGTAGAAGGAAAAAATTTTGTTGATACTCATTACATTTATAATCCAGAAATGCCTTTTCATCCAAAAAATTATCCTCCCGTCTTCCCATTATTACTTGCCCCTGTTTATAAAATATTCGGCTTAAATTTAACTGTCATGAAAATAGAAATCGTGCTTCTATTTATTCTTTCACTTACCGTTTTCTTTTTACTTTTAAAAAATGAAATACCATTTTACTACCTAATTATACTAATCCTAGTCATAGGCCTTAATCCATTCATTTCTGATCGCAAAGATCATATTTTATCAGATATACCTTTTATTCTGCTTTCTTATTTATTTTTATTTTTTTTAAACAAAAAATACGAACTCAAAAAACACTCATTCTGGTTAGATCTCTCAATCCCATTTCTTTTATACTTAAGTTACGCATGTCGCAATATGGTTAGAAAACGGGTTACCTAACTTGAGCCACACAGAAAAACAAATCGTTTTTTTAATATTATCACTATTAGCATTATACGGCTTCATTAAACAATGCCTTAATAAAATCGACCTTCCTGAAATTTTTACTTTTCTATATCCACTGCCACTTTTATTCTGGTCACAAAACCCTGATGTCAGATTGCTTCTGCCTATAATGCCTTGGTATTTTTACTATCTCTATATTGGAATTTTGTCTAAAAGAATTGTTTTACCAGTCACAGCTGCAATAATTGTCACTTATGTTTTATTCTACAGTAATATTACTCTATCACCCTGGAACCAGTTTGATCATCCAAAAGCACAAGAAATGTTTAAGTTAATTAAAAAAAATACGACAGAAAAAGATATCCTAGTCTTTGATAAACCACCTGTCTTAGGACTTATGTCAGAAAGATATTCATTTTTTGTAAAAATCCCACAACCAGAAAACACATTGTTTCAACGATTAAAAGAGTATAATGCTACTTATATTGTACTAAGTAATTTTTTCCCAAATACTAAAGCTTTTTTTAAGGAAATAATAAATAAAAACTCAACAAAATTTAAACCTAGTTTTTCAGGCGATGAATTTGCAGTATATAAAATAAATTTCTAATAACTGGAAAAATCTACAGTAAGAACTTGTGATTACTAACGGACAAGAAAACTAACAATTTTGTCCGAAATTCTGTGGCCTCGAATTAGTGAGAAACAGGAGGCAGTATGGGATAAATCGTTCGACCTGGCTTTGCTGAACAATAACACTGCTTACAACCATATCTATCCTCACAAACTAATTGCACATCTGGCCCAATACAATTTGTAGGCACATAAATTGAGCATTTATTTCCAGTGGCACATCCAAAAATACTTAAAATCAATATAACCGTAAGAAGTCTTGCATAATCCATTATATTAACCACTGCATTATAAAAGTTTAACAATAAAACTGTTTATATATTATTTCGAAGTATATCTGAAACATCTCCTATTAACTACTTCCACCCATCTTGCTTCCTCCACCACCAGAAGCTGCAGGAGTTTTCCTAGAAGCACCACCCCCAAAAGCTCCTCCACGACCACCTCTAGCAGAAGCATCAGAGATCTTTGATTTACCAGTGAAAAGCTTGCGAAATTTATTAAACACATCTCGCCTCTCAGGCTTTGACGCCTGTGTCACTTGCTGCTTCGTCTCTTCTGTTTTTACATCACCTGCTTTTGGTAACTTTGCCTTTTTCTTTCTATCTATGCCTAAATGATCCACTAACTCCAAAACCGCCATCTCAGCAGCATCGCCATACCTACGATTTGCTAATTTTAAAACCCTAGTATAACCACCGTTACGATTCCGATATCGCTCAGCTAAAGTCGAAAAAAGTTTTTTAACAGAGTTTGGATCACGCGTACGACTAAAAACTAATCTTTTTGCATGCAAAGACCCTTCTTTGCCTAAAGTTATGAGACGATCCACCAACCGCCTTGCTTCTTTCGCTTTTTGCACCGTAGTTATTACTTGCTCCTTATCAATCACAGCATTAGCTAAATTTCTAAAAAGCGCACCTCTATGCGACGTATTCCTGCCAAATTTTCTACCATCTACATTGTGTCTCATAAAAAAAACTCACTTAATAATATTTAATCATCAACATCATCTAATTCGCCGCCTTCAACACCTTCTTCTTCTGCTTTTTGACGATCACTTAAGATGCGATTTTCATCAACATCTGAATCTACAGGCTTCGGGGGCTGTGTAGGAGGAACAAAACTATCTAACTTCATCCCTAAGCTTAGGCCCATCTGAGATAAAATATCCTTAATTTCATTTAATGACTTTCTCCCAAAATTCTTAGTCTTTAACATCTCAGCTTCTGTTTTTTGAACTAGCTCATAAATATATTTAATATTTGCATTTTGTAAACAATTTGCTGAACGCACTGAAAGTTCTAACTCCTCAACAGAACGATAAAGATTGGGATTAAACTGAGGAGATTTTATCTCTTGTGGAACCACAACTTGCTCTGGCTCTTCTTCAAAATTTAAAAACACTGCAAGTTGATCCTTTAAAATTTTTGATCCCAGCGAAACTGCATCCTCTGGCAAAATAGCTCCATCTGTCCAAACTTCAAAAGTAAGCTTGTCATAGTCCGTTCTTTGTCCCACCCGGCTTTGAGTTACCGTATAATTTACACGTTTAACGGGCGAAAAAAAACTATCAACAAGTATGCAACCAATTGGAGTGTCATCAGTCTTATTATTGTCAGCAGAAATATAACCCCGACCTCGATTAATTTTTATTTCTATTCTTAGCTTTCCATTTTTTCCCAAAGTCGCAATATGACAATCTGGATTCAATACTTGAACATGTTCAGTGACAACTATGTCAGATGCCTTAACCTCTGCAGGTCCAGTCTGATCAATTAGCACAACAGCTTCTTCCGCAAATAACTTAAATCTAACTTCTTTTAAATTTAAAATAATCTCAGAAACATCCTCTGTCACATCAGGAATAGACGTAAATTCATGTAATGAACCATCAATTTTAACAGAAGTAATTGCAGCCCCCTGAAGTGACGAAAGTAAAACTCGTCTAAGCGAATTACCTAAAGTTAACCCAAACCCTCTTTCTAATGGTTTTGCAACAAATTTTCCATAATAAGGAGTTAATGTATCTTTATCTACATCCAACGCCTTTGGCTTAATCAAGTCTCTCCAGTTTTTTTCTAACATATATTTCCTATCTCCTTATTTTCCCCTCGCTTACACTTCCTGTATAAGCAATGCGGGTATATATATTCAATACTACTTTGAGTACAACTCAACTACTAATCGCTCCTCCATAGGAGCTGTTAAATCATCTCTATTCGGTAAATCTCTTACAGTAGACTTAAAAACATTGGGATCAAGTTCTAACCATTGTGGAATTTCTCTTCGCTTCACCGCTTCTATTGCGCCCAAGACCCTAGTACATTTTCTGCTTTTTTCGCGAACTTCGATAGTATCACCCTTCGAAACTAAATATGAAGGGATATTTACCTTGCGACCATTGACACTAAAATGCCCATGTCTAACAAGTTGCCTGGCCTCAGTTCTAGAATTGGCAAACCCTGATCTATATGTAACATTGTCAAGCCTGCGCTCTAACATCACTAATAAATTAGAACCTGTAATACCCTTTGCAAGCTCAGCTTTTTCAAATAAATTCCTAAATTGCTTTTCTAATAAACCATACATTCTCTTAATTTTTTGTTTCTCTCGCAGTTGAAGTCCATATTCTGAAAATTTAAGCCTTCCTTGTCCATGCTGTCCCGGTGGATAACTGCGCCTTTCAAAAGAGCATTTATCCATATAACAACGATCCCCTTTTAAAAAAAGCTTGTGATTTTCACGTCTACAAATACGACATACACTTTCGCAATAACGAGCCATAAATCTAAACCCTTCTCCGTTTCGGTGGCCGACACCCATTGTGCGGAATTGGTGTGGTATCCTCAATATAAGTAATTCTTAATCCAGTCGACGACAAAGCGCGCAGTGCACTTTCTCTTCCCGAACCAGGACCACTGACAAAAACTTGTACGGAACGCATTCCATTTTCTAATGCCTTTTGTGCAGCACTTTCAGCAGCCACTTGTGCTGCGAATGGGGTGTTTTTTCTGGAACCTTTAAAACCTTTTGCCCCAGCACTCGACCAACAAATAGTATTTCCCATATTATCCGTAATAGTAATTGTTGTATTATTAAATGTAGCTAGAATATACACATTACCTGTAGAAACTGCTTTTTTTGTTTTTTTAATTTTTTTAGGCGTAGCTTCCGTCACTTCTGCAGAACCAGCGACTATAGGAGTTACAACAGGAGCTGCAACTTGAGATGTTTTTTGAGTTTCAGTTTTTTGTTCACTCATATCTTTTCACCACCTAAAACTTATTTCATTGCTTTAACAGACTTCTTACCAGCAATTGCTACAGCCGGACCCTTACGCGTTCTGGCATTTGAATGCGTTCTTTGTCCACGGACAGGAAGTCCTCTTCTATGACGAGTACCACGGTAACAACCTAAATCCACAAGGCGCTTAATATTCATACTCACTTCGCGTCTCAAATCACCTTCGACCTTAAAAGATCCATCAATAATTTCTCTAATTTTTGCAACTTCTGTTTCAATTAAAGAGTCAGTTTTTTTATTCAAATCAATGCCTGCATCTTGTAAAATTTTTTTTGCCGAAGACTTTCCAATTCCGTAAATATAAGTTAACGCAATTTCCATTCTCTTATTTCTCGGAAGATCAACACCCGCAATTCGAGCCACTGTTTATGCCCTACCTTTCATGATTAACCTTGCCTTTGTTTATGTCGAGGATTCTTGCAAATCACACGCACAACACCCTTGCGACGAATAACCGTACACTTATCACATATTTTTCTAACCGATGCTCTTACCTTCATAAAATTACCTTAGTAAAAAACCTAACCTAACCTATTTTGCACTCCAATAAAACCTTTTTATTTTAAAACACTCAAAACTTCTGGCCCCTGGGGGGTAATTGCTACCGTATGCTCAAAATGAGCCGAAAGTGAGTGATCCACTGTAACAGCCGTCCAACCATCCTCTAATACCCTCACTTCTTTACCACCAGCATTAATCATGGGCTCTATAGCAAGCACCATTCCCACCTTTAATGGCATCCCCTTTCCCTTAGAACCATAATTTGGAACTTGGGGCTCCTCATGTAACGCCCGGCCAATCCCATGGCCAACAAATTCCCTTACCACACTATACCCAAAACCTTCAACATAGCTTTGTATAGCAAAGCCAATATCAAAAAGTCTATTTCCTTCTACACATTGTGCTATTCCTAGATTTAAACTTTCTCTTGTAACATCAACTAGTTTATGAGCTTTTTCTGATATTTTTCCTATTCCAACAGTTATCGCAGCATCTCCGTAC
>JACQAU010000010.1 GCA_016194835.1 Deltaproteobacteria bacterium | reverse complement strand
CATGTTAGGTTATAAAAACCTAGTTCTGCTAGTTCTCTTGTGAGAGCTTTAATTCCAGATTGTGTATCAGTAGTGTGTATTGGTAAAAAAAGTCTTGCTGCTTTATTGAACCAAAGTCCCAGTCTATGCCTGCTATAAGCAAGTGGTAATAAGCTTACTGGCAATTGAAACATGCTCTCCTGTAGTCTGCGATTTCCTGTTACTAAAGCTACTCCGTTTTTTAGATCACTAATTGCATTGTCAAAAAAACTTAAATCATACGGTAAATCTGCATCTGTAAAACATATCCATGCTCCTTGCGAAGATAAAAAACCAGTTCTTAGTGCTGCACCTTTACCAAGTGGACCTATGTGAATGCAGACTTTAACTTCTTTGCATTTTTTTGTTAGTGCTTGTGCGATTTGGAGGACCGTGTTGTTTTCCTTGTGCGTATTAGATAGTTCTGTTGGAATCAGAATAATTTCAAAAGTATTCTGGAAACGATCATAAAAAAAGCTATGTGCTTGTTTGACTGTCTCTTCTAAACTATGACTGGCTCCTTTGCATGGGATTAATAGAGAAATTGCTATGCCTTTTGTTGGTGTTTGTTGCTTTTTTGTTGGGTATAATTTTCTAAATTCTGATAAGTGTGAATAATTTTTCATATAAAAACGGCGCTATGAATTATTTTTACAAAGCCTAGTCAGTTCTTTTAGTGTTGTTAAAATAAATTCAGCATGTGATGGGGAGAGCATTGCCAATCCGCACGCAGGAGTATAAATCGCTGCCTTCAGAGTTTGTCGCACAAAATCAGGTTGTTCTGGAAAGGCTTTTGCCATGTTTTCTGAAATATTATTATATAAGCTAGTGGCATTTAATTTATATATGTCTTCATTTTCTAAATTTGTTGGAACCGCTCCAAATGACATCCTCCCGCCTTGCTTAATGAAATTAAAAAAATCATTTTTTTGGGATAATAGATTTTCTAAAGACAAATCCGTGTCAATTGATAAATAATCCAATCCAAGCAGCAAAATCTGATTCCAACTTGTGTTGCTGCAGCAGTGCAGACCTACTGATATATTTTCTCTTTTTAGGCTTTGGATTATAATTTTTAGCTCTTGAAATGCTAAAACATGTTTAAAGTTTTGAGGACTGTAAACATATAGTCCTGGTTCGTCAATATAACAAAGTGTCTGAATGTTTTGCCTTATTAGTCTGCGCGACATCGCAATTGCACGAGCTAAAATTAGCTTAAATACTTGGTTAGCAAGTTCTGGTGTTGCATCAAGTAGTGAACCCTGTTTGGTTCTGATTGCCCAATTACAAGTGAGAGGGCCGGCAATCTGGATTTTTGCTATTTTTATTTTTCTTTCTTCTAGTTCCCATAAAAAGGGGTACCAACTGCTTGAGGTTGCGTTAGAGGGTTCAAAGCCTTCAAAAGCGTTTGGAGTAATTATATTTTTAAAAGCAAAATTTAGTTTCCGTTCTAAAATATGGGATTGGGTTTTCCATACTTCTAAATCTAAACTCACGGTGCCTTCGTTTTCGACTTGCAAGCCGGCCAGACCCTCCAGTGCTTGTGCAAGCATAAATTCCCAAGGATTTCTAATTGGTATTTGTGGTAAAAATGGAATATCCATGGTGAATGAAAAAGCAAGTGCAGCGTCTATATTGTGGTGTGGAAGGCTGCCAATGGCTGTGCACAGTGGCAAATCATTGTCTTTGATCATCTTCAATTTCTCCTTGTCCTACTGAAAAATAAACAGCTTCAGGGTGATGAAACACAATAGCTGACACGCTTGCTTCTGGATCCATCATGAAACCTTCAGTCAGATTTACTCCTATTTCTTCAGGTTTTAATAATTCAAAAAGTAATTTTTGATCATCTAGTTTTGGACAGGCAGGATAGCCAAATGAGTAGCGTTTTCCTCTGTACTTGGCTTGAAATCTTTCCATCATTGTCATTTCCGGTTGATCCGGAAAACCCCAAGCTTTGCGAATTTGAGAGTGGAGGAGTTCGGCATAGGCTTCTGCCGACTCTAGGGCAAGGGCTTGAATGACATGAGACTTAAGGTAGTCCCCTCGGTTTTTCAGAAGTTCTGAAAGTTGTCGAACCCCTTTTCCAACGGTGACTACGAAAAGAGCTAAAGTGTCTTGAGGGGACTCTTGACTGCGAGGCCGAGCATAGTCGGCGAGACAGAGGCCGTTTTCTTTTTTCT